>DASSZK010000092.1:0-13570 GCA_035702845.1 Acidimicrobiales bacterium | reverse complement strand
CGTCATATGAGAGCCTCTTGGGGGCCAGGCTCGTCCTCTCCGGCTTGGCGGCATGCGTCCTCCCCGGATTGGAGGCATGCGGCGCAGGTGCCGAACACGTCCAGGCGGTGGTCGGCGGCCCTGAAACCGCTGACGGCGAGTACTGCGTCGAGGTAACCGGCCATCGACGTCTCAAAACCGGCTGGTGGCGTGACGTCGAGGACACGGCCGCACCGGGTGCATACCAGGTGGTGGTGGTGCTCTGTGATGTCTTCGGCCAGCTCGTAACGGGAGTAGTCGTCATTGGCCGCGACCCGGCGCACGATGCCCGCCAGCTCCAGGTCCACGAGGTTCCGGTAAGCGGAGCTCCTGGGTAGCCGAGGCGCCTGAATGGCAATGTCTTCGATGCTGACAGGGTGACCGGCGCCGGCAAGCACCTCGACGAGCTGGCGACGGCTCTGGGTGTAGCGCTGGGAAGCGCGCCTCAGTTTGTGCTCGACCAGGCCGTGAAGTGCCTCGCTCACGGCTGCCACACTCCTGCCGACCTCGGCACTCCGGCTCGGGGCCCGTGGCGCCCTAGCCGCTTCACGCGAACGGGTTCCTCATGCTCCGACCATATCTCTGGCCCGCGGCGCGGCCCGGTCTGGTGCCCGGTGCCAGCCCGTGGACCGGCTCCCCGCGCCTGCAGGCGCCGCCCGGAACGGCCGGAGACGAGGCGCCCGAGGGCGTACCAAGCCGCCCCGAGGACGCCCACGAAAAAGCCGATGGGCCAGTTGGTCCAGTACGAGCCGGCGAGCGCTGCCCAACCCGTGAGAAGCGAGAAGGTGGCTGACAAGAGCAAAGCCATGCCCGGGCGGCTGCTCAGCGTACGGGCCGCGGCCGGAGGGCCGATCATGAGGCTGAAAACCAACAGCGCGCCGACGATGGGTAGCGCAAGGGTAGTGGCGGCGCCGAGGACTGCGAGGAAAGCCAGCTCGGTCACCCTGGGCGCTACGCCTCGGGCCCTCGCCAGCTCATCGTCCAAAGAGCTGAGCAAGAACCTCCGTTGCATCACCAGGCAGAAAGCGATGCAGACGGCTCCCGCAGCAGCGGTGGGGGCGAGGTCTCCGGTGGTGGCCGCAACTGGGTCTCCGAACAGCAACGAGTACGTCTCGTTGGCGTACTGCGAGCCCAGGCTGAGGAACAGCGAGCCCGTGGCCAGGAGCATGACCAGGACGAGTGCAGTGACGACGTCATGACGGCCTCGCCGTCCCCATCTGGCGAGGGCCAGCACCGCCAGGATTGAGAAAGCAGCGGCCCCCGGGGCAGTCCCCACCCCTGCGAGCGATGCGCCCGCTGCTCCGGTGAACGCACCCTGGGGCAGTGTATGGGCGGCGAACGTCGCTCCCCGCATGACGACGAAGAAGCCCACAACCCCTGCAACGAGGGCGACTACTGCCATTTCTGCCCACACGTGAGCCATGAAAGATGAGAACAAGACCTCGTTACCCCCGGTCCTCGAGCGGGTGCCCGCCCAGCCGGGGCGCGCGGAGCTTGGGCCTGTACATCCGGGAGGCCCCGTACGCGGCAACGACCAGGGTCACCACAAAGAAGCTCACTGGCCAGCCTTGGCCTCTCGGTGGCCACTCGTAACTGTCGTACGCCAGCCAGATCCCGGCCAACGTGCACCCGGCACCCGTGGCGGCCGCCCAGGCAATGGCTTGCGGTGGTGTGCGGCCCAGGCGCGACCCGACAGCCGCCGGCCCCACGAGCAAGGCGGTCGAAAGCACGGCCCCAATGGTCACTGCGCTCAGTGCGACGCATGTAGCGAGAACCGCGCTGTGGGCCGCGGACATCCACCTCAGGCGCACCCGGCGGGCGACCGCCAGTTCGGAGCTGATCGTTGCGAGCAGCAAAGGCCGGTAAAGAACGGCGCTGGCCACCAGGGCGAGGGTGGCGGCCGGGACCACCAACGGCCATGTCTCGGGCCCGACGACAAAGAGCGAGCCGAACAGGACGCTCACGACCGTGCCACCCGTTGACTGCTCTGTGCTCTGCAGGTAAAGCAGCAAGGCAGACAGGCCAAGGGCGGCTCCGAAGACCGTGCCGGTCACGAGATCGCGGTCACGGGCATGCGCGCCGGGGGCAGACAAGGCCTCGGTCGCGCTAGCACCCGCCAGTGCCATGCCGAGGAACCCCAGGAGGGGGCTGAACCCGAACAAAGCCGCCGCCGAACCACCAGTGGAGGCAATGTCAGCAAAAGCGTGGCCGGCGAACGACTGCCCTCTGGCTACCGTGAAGACCCCGACCGGCGCGCACGCAACGGCCACCACCACGCCAACGACAGCGGCTTGCAAGACGGGGCCACTGCTGAAAAGCCCCGGTGCGAACAGCCACTTCACAGGTCGCTCCCGCTGCCGTCCCAGACGGGGTCGTCGGGCCCGTCGTCGCCCACCGACACGATGACCCGTCCATGAGCACGCAGTACGTCGACGTGGTGCCCGTACAGGCGGGTCAGGACGTCCCCCCGCACCACCTCTTGCGGTGTCCCTGTCACCGAACGCCCGTTGGCCAGGTACACGAGCCGGTCCATCACAGGAAGTAGGGGATTGATGTCGTGAGTGGAGACGAGCACGGCGACGCCCTGAGCGCTGGCGAGCCGCCCGAGGAGGAGGACCACCTCACGCGCAGCGCGCAGGTCCAGGTTGGCCAGCGGCTCGTCGAGCAGCACGAGGCTGGGTTGGCCGGCCATGGCATGGGCGATGAGGGCCCGCTGCTGCTCCCCGCCCGACAGCGCACCGACGCGTGCTTGTGCGAGGTGACCCGCGCCTACCGCATCCAGCAGGTCGTCGGCCAGCCGCCATCGCTTGTTGCCGGGCCACCCTGGGCCCAGGCGGTGACCATCGGCGCCCAGAGCGACCAGGTCGCGGGTACGCAAGGGGAGGTCGGCACTGAGGTTGATCTTCTGCGGCACGTAGCCGACACCCTTCTTGCCTCGGCTGTTGGTACGTAGCACCACGTCCCCGGCTTCGGGGACCTGGAGCCCAAGGATCGTGCGCAGCAGGGTGGTTTTGCCGGCGCCGTTGGCGCCGATCAAGCCCATGACTTCGCCCTCTTGCAGCTGCAATGAGACGCCCGAAAGAACCGGCCGGCGTCCCAGGCGCACACTCAGCCCAGCCACCTCGAGCACCGGCGGGCCGGCCGGGGGCGCCTGCGGGGCGCCGAAAGGTAGCTCCGCCGTCATGGCCGTGAGCCGCCTCGGGGAGCCGTTGGCAAACTTGGGGCGAGCCCCGAGCCCCCTTTTGATCGCGGAGCCGTGGACAGCCCGATGCTCCTTGCCAGGTCGGTAACGGTAGAAAGCACCCAGTGCTGGTAGTCGTAACTGCGCGCCGGCATCGTCTCGTACACGCCGACCACGGGTACATGGGCCTTGCGCGCCGCCGCCAGGAACGCTTTCGTAACCCCGTCCTGCACCTGCTCGTTGTAGACCAGCGCCTTGACGCGGTGGCGCTCGATGAGCAGGTCCTGCACGGCTATGTCCTGGGGTGCCGGGTCGGTACCGTTCATCACGGCAAGCTGCAGGGCGCGCGGTGTGGCCACCCGCAGGCCGGCGGCTTGGAGGAGGTAGTTCGCCACCGGTTCGGTGACGGCTACCGCCACACCTCGTCCCGAGCGGCGCAGCGAGACAAGGGCGCGGTGCCAAACGAGCAGCGAACGGTCAAAAAGGGCCAAACGCTGGGAAAAATAACGACGGTGCCACGGCTGCAGGCGACCGAGGTCAGCTGCTACCTGTGCCGCCACCGCAGGCATGGTGGCGGGGTAGTACCAAAGGTGCGGGTTGTCCGCCTCGTCGGGCGCATTGCGCACGAGATTGCCCGCTACCACGACCATCTGTCCCCTTGGCCCGTCGGCCGCTTCCAACTTGGACATGAACACGTCGTAGCCGAGCCCATTTTGGACGGCGATCTGGGCCTGGTTGATCTCGGAAGCCACCCTCAAGCTTGCTTCGAAGTCGTGAGGATCGGTGTCGGGGTTGGTCATCACTGCGTCGATGCGGACATATCGGCCTCCTACCTGCGCCGCCACGTTGGCGTACTGGCTTTCGGCGGCGATGACACGCACCATCGTCCGGGAAGTGGCAATACCCGCGGGCTGCACATGAGGGGCCACGGTGGCGCCTGCGGGGCGCGCGGCGCTAAGCCCGGCGGAGGTCGCGCCAAACGATGCAAGGCCGGCCGCGACGAGGCAGGTCGTAACGGCGCGGGCCGCTGCCTGCCGACCGGCCGTTGCCTGACGACCGGCTTGCCGCCTCCGATGTCTGGTCAATGCGGCAGGCCTGGAGACCATGCGCCCATGGTATACGAATGAGAACCAGTCTCAGTTGGGGTCCTGCGATGCCGCCGCACCCTCGCCTCGAGCGCCGGTTACCCTGGCCTGGGAGAAGCAAAGCAGACCTTGAGATCAGCTCTGTTCGTGGTGAACCCGCTGGGCACCCACCGGCTTGACACGTTGGGCAGGCACTGCGAGGAGGCCGGCGCCCGCTATGGCTGGCGGACGGAGATGGTGGTCACCGAGGAAGGTGACACCAGTCGCGGCCTGCACCGCCGGGTCAGGGAGTTCCTTGAGCCCGGTGCCCCGAGGGCGTGGCCAGGGGCTGAGGGCATCAAGCACGAGGATCGTCCAGGGGTCACGGCCGCCGAGGAAAAGATCGTCTTCGCGGTCGGTGGTGACGGCACGGTGAGGGCATGCGCCCATGACCTGGCCGGCACGGGCGTCCCTCTCGCCGTCGTGCCGCGCGGCACGGCCAACTTGTTCGCCCATGCCCTGGGCGTGCCGGCAGGCCTTGCCGCCTCGTTGCGTAACGGCTTCACCGGCGACACACGTCTGGTGGACGTCGCTTTTGCGGGCGACGCCCCTTTCGTTGCCATGGCCGGTATCGGCATCGACGCGGCGGTAGTAGCCACAGCTGCCCGGTACCCCAAGCATGCCTTCGGGTGGGCCGGTTACGCCCTCGCCGCCCTGCCCCACCTGCCCGGCCGAGCCGTGGAGGTGGAGGTCAGCGTAGACGGGGCTCCGCCGCTGGCGTTCCAGGCACGCTCGGTAGTGGTGGGCAACGTCGGGATCCTCCCGGGTGGGTTCACCGTGCTCCCCGGCGCGGAACCTGACGACGGGATCCTTGAGGTGGGAGTGCTCAGCCCCGAAGGCATCTGGGGCTGGGTCGAACTGGCCCGCCGGTTCGTCGCCGGGAGGCAGCGTCCGGGCTTCACGCACCTGCGAGGAGCGACGGTAAGCGTGCGGGTGACCCTCGGGTCATGGCCGCTACAGCTCGACGGCGAAGCCCTCGGCACTGCGAGCGAGCTTCGGGTTGAGGTGCGAAAACGAGCATTGCTCTTGAAAGTGCCCCGTGCTCTCCGAGAGGACCGGGTGCCCCGCGAGGACCGGGTGCCCCGCGAGGAATAGCGAGGCGCAGAGCCGTTGTTGACCATTGAGCGCTCCCGCTCCTCGCCGTGCCGGCGTATAGGACGTTCAAGGGACCGCGCCAGGAGGTCCAAGGTCATGCCTGCCGTAACGGTGCAAGACGTGCTCGTACTGCCAGAGCTCCCTACCCCCGCGGCCGGGGCCCGGCCTCGCCCCGTGCGTACCGTGATCACGGCGCCGAGCGGGTTCGAAGGCGAAGGCTTCCCGGTCCGGCGGGCCTTTGCCGGCGTCGCCATGTCCGAGCTGGACCCGTTCGTACATATGGACCAGATGGGGGAGGTCGAGTACGCCCCCGGCGAGGCCAAGGGGACGCCCTGGCACCCGCATCGGGGATTTGAGACCGTCACCTACATAATCGACGGCACTTTCGTGCACCAGGACTCCAACGGCGGAGGGGGGACCATAAGCGACGGGGACACCCAGTGGATGACTGCCGGCGCTGGCATCTTGCACATCGAGGCTCCGCCCGAAGCTCTTGTGGTGAGCGGGGGCCTCTTCCACGGGGCCCAGCTGTGGGTGAACCTGCCCCGGTCCAACAAGTTGGCTCCACCCCGGTACCAGGACATCCGAGGCCACCAGGCGAGCCTGGTGCGTACCCCTGACGGCGGGGGTCTGGTGCGTGTGATCGCCGGCGAGCTCGGTGGTCACAAGGGCCCCGGGTTGACCTTCACCCCCATAACGCTTGTCCACGCCACTCTGAGCCCCGGGGCGCAGGCGCTCCTGCCATGGCGTGCGGACTTCAACGCGCTGGCCTACGTGCTGGCTGGGAACGCAACGGTCGGGAGCGAGCGTCGACCGCTGGTCGCCGGTCAGCTCGCCGTGCTCGGCAGCGCGTCTGCGCCGGGCGCGGTTGGCGCTGACGCCGAGGTCGTCCAGATCGGCGCGGCCGAGAGCCAAGACGGGCGCTCGGCCAACGTGGAGGTCCTCCTGCTCGGAGGCCTGCCTATCCGCGAGCCCGTCGTGCACTACGGCCCTTTTGTGATGAACACGAAAGATGAGATCCGCCAAGCGCTCGACGACTACGAGGCTGGTCGGCTGGGCCGGGTGCCAGCGCAGCAGGTGCCACACCGGCACGCGAACGACGCCGACCTGCGTTAACTCCCATAATGGGCGGTTCGTCCCTTTAGCCAAATGCCCATATGGGCGGCCCGGTGCCAACTAACCTTACGAGTGAGAGGCCATCGCCGTCACGGTCCTGCGTTGACAGGTCGCGAGTCCCGCCTTACTTTGTAGATCGTAAGAAGTTAGTTGCCACTACCTTCACGGAGGGCGGAGCTTGCCCCGGGACGAGGAACTTTCCAAGCACGGCATACGTCGGGGCGATCGGCGGCTCATGGCGGAGATGAACCGGAACTTGGTTTTCAACGTCCTGCGCACCGGCGCCGTCTCGCGGGCGGACGTCGTTCGTACCACAGGGCTCAGCCCGGCCACCGTCTCTGCGATCGTCGCCGACCTCATAGAGAGCGGTTTGGTCAACGAGGTGGGCCAGGGGAAGTCGCGCGGGGGCCGCCCGCCCCAGGTCCTGCGGATCAATGACGAGCGCAACTATGCCGTGGGTATCAAGTTGATGACCCACGGTGTGTTCGTGGTCGTCACTGACATCCGGGCCGAGGTGCTCTACGCCGAGATGGTCGAACTGGACTGGGCTCCTCACAGCGCAGACAACCCGTTGGCGACGCGAGCGAGGCCTGGCGCAGCCTCCTCGGTACTCGAACAGATCTGCACTGCTATCGAGGATGCGGCGGACCGCGCCGGCGTGGGGATGGCAAAGATCGTCGGTGTCGGTATCGGCCTCACCGGTCTGATCCACACGGAGACGGGTGTATGCCGGTACTCGCCAACGTTCGACTGGCACGACGTTGCGGTGGCCGCGCCCCTGTCCAAGCGCCTTGACCGCCCGGTGCTTGTCGACAATGACGTCAACGCCTTGACCGTCGCCGAACAGTGGTTTGGCCGTGGTCATGGTGTCGACGACTTCATAGTTGTCTCTGTCGGCGAGGGCGTCGGTGCCGGCTTGGTGGTTGCCGGCAACATTTACCGGGGAGCCGACGGAGCGGCCGGCGAGATCGGGCACTTACCGGTAGCCGGGGCCTCTATCCCCTGCCGTTGCGGGCGCAACGGGTGCCTCGAGGCGGTCAGCAACGACGCCGCCGTCGCTCTTTATGTGCGAGAGGCGATCGAGGGGGGCGCCGAAAGCCGGTTGGCGCCCCTGAGCCTTAGCCAGCTGACCATCCCCACCATCCGGGCAGCAGCTGAGGACGGGGACAAGGTTGCCATAGGCGCACTTGAAAAAGCTGGGGCAATGCTCGGCCTTGGCATCGCCAGCCTCGTGAATTTGTTGAACCCCCGTCTTGTCATCGTCTCGGGCGAGGGCACGCAGGCCGGACCACTGCGCTGGGAAGCGGCGATGTCCTCCATGCGCGACCACTGCTTTGCCGGTATAGACCGCAATATTGATTTCTTTGTCGACTCTGTCGATGATGTCGCCTGGGCCAGGGGGGCAGCATGCGTGGTCCTAGGCGAGCTGTTCAGCTCGCCGATGCACCGCAACGTGGAGCTTGCGCCCCTGCGTAGCCATTAGGTACCCGGCTAGCCATTAGGTACCTGCGTAGCCGCAGGTACTTGGTTGACAATTCTCACTGAGGCGTCCAGAATGGGGCGATGAACAGCCGGCGGCTCTTGGCCGCAATTTCCTTGACTTGCGTACCCGTTCTCGGTGTGGTCGCCAGTGCCGGCCCGGCGCTCGCCTCCTCGCCTGCAGCGACGACCACTACAAGCTCGACGACGACAACCGTCCCGGGCCCGACCACCACGACGGCCCCAGGGTCGCCCACTACGACCACGTCGCCCACGACCACGATCACGGGTGCCACCACAACCACCTCGGCACCGGTCTCGGCCCAGGGGCTGCTTTCGGCGGCAATGAACGCTATGGCACACGAGCGGGGTGTGACATGGACGTACAAATTGAATGCCTATGGGGGGAGTTTCAAGGAAGTAGTCCACGACGGTGTCCGCGACGGGACGATGTCCTCTACCACCTCGGGTGGCGGTATCAACGCTCATGTTTCTGCCGTTCTCGACGGTAAGGTTTATATAAGCGGCAATGCCTTGGGGCTGGCGCAGTACGACAACTTCAATACCACCAGCGCCAAGACGGAAGCCAACCGTTGGATTGCAGTTCCGCGCTCGTCCCAGTACTTCGGCGCCTTCTCGATCAACTTGACGATGGAGTCGGCTCTACAGGAGCTCTATGTGGGGAACAAGTTCGCGCTCCTGAAACCGACGACGGTAAAGGGTTTGGCGGTAAATGCTGTGCGTGAGTCCGTGAGCCGCAATGGGACGACCGTCAACGAAACAGTTTTCATCAGGGCGCACGGCGTGCCTCTGCCGGTGGAGGTTATTCTTTCTGTCAACGGCATAGCCGGGTCGATCGTCTACAGCGGCTGGGGCAAACCGCCGAGCGCCCACGCTCCGAAGTCGGCTGTCCCCTTCAAGTCAATGTGGTTGCAGGTCGGCTAAGGCTGACCCCGTGTGGCCCCACGCCGTCCTCGTCTTGGCCAGCGCAACCGTGGGGTTGGCTGCTCCCGGACATGTTGCAGTTGCGGGCCCAGCTCAATTGCTGGCGGCTGCGATCGCAAGCACCAATTCGGCACCTGGCTTCCGCATTTCGGAGACCGTCGAGCGCAATAACCACGTTGTTGCCGTAGTAAGGGCGCGGGCTTCGCGCGCCTCAGGGATGGCCACCGAGACCATGAGCCTTGGTAACCAGGTATTGCACATGACCTTCCTCCAGGTACGGTCACAGCACTATTTCAAGGCGAACGCCGTGTTTTTCGAGGACATCTTCGGCTTCGGGCCGGGCGCAGCCGAGAAGCTGGACGGCAAGTGGGTGCGTTTGGGTGGCGCCACTTGGTTCTTTGCCCCCAGTGGCTACACAGTGAGCCAGCTCAGCTCGCTGCTCGACCTAGTCGGTGAGCTGAATGTCCTTCCCGGGGCCGCCCGGGGGGCGCACCCCACCGTCGGCGTTGCGGCCAGCCGACAGACACCCTCGGGTTTGTACAGCGAGGCCGTGTACTTGCGAGCCAAGGCCCCCCACTACCCTGTGGCCATCGACTTGGTTACCGGGGGGACGCGCTCGCACCTGTCGTTCTTTGATTGGGCAAGCCAGTCGTTGCCGAGCCCGGCCGGCGCCGTCCCGGTACAGAGCATCCAGGGCATGCCGTAGGCGCCCGTAACCACAAAGCACCAATTCCACTTCCTCCCCGTGTAGTGTCCTCCCAAAGGAGGTGCATGACATGTTAAAGGGTTTCAAGGTCTTCATCATGCGGGGCAACGTCATCGACTTGGCCGTTGCGGTGGTCATCGGAGCGGCCTTCAACGCCGTGGTAAGTGCTTTGGTCGCTGACATCTTTACGCCGTTCATTGCTGCCATCATCGGCAAGCCGAACTTCGCCAACCTGACCTTCACCATCAACCACAGCCACTTTCTGTACGGCTTGTTCATCAACGCTCTTGTCAGTTTCCTGGCCGTTGCGTTGGCGGTTTACCTATTTGTCGTGTACCCGCTCAACAAGCTGGCTGAGCGTCGCGCCCGCAACAAGTCCGTGCCCGCCGTCGTACCTCCCGATGTGGCTCTCTTGAGCGAGATCCGGGATCTTCTTGCCCAGCAGGTAGCAGCGGGGTCGCAACCTGCAGGCGGGGAGATCGCCGGTGGTGGGCCTGGAAGTGGTGGGCTGGGCGGGATCTGACGATCCCGGCCGCCTAACGCTGCCGCGTTTTATTTGCGCCGGGCTCAGTACCTACCGGCCCATCTCGAGCTCGAACCATACCGCCTTACCAGATGCCTCCGGTTCGACGCCCCATGCCACCGATAAGGTCTCGACAAGCTGAAGGCCCCGGCCCGATGTCCCCTCCGGCCCGGCAGTGGTGGCTTGGGGCAAGCGATGCGAGTCGTCAGCGACGACCACTCGCAACCGGTCGCCGACGACCGCCGCTCGGAGCTCGATCGACGAGTCCGATTCACGCGCCGCGTTGGACACGAGCTCGGTAGCCAGCAGCGCCGCCGTGGTGATGAGGTCCTCACTGGCGCCCCAGTGGCCGAGGACGTCTGAGAGGAACAGGCGCGCGATCGGAGCCGACGAGGAGGCTGCGGGCAGCCTGCGCATCACCCGCCGCCCGGCTTGGGGTGGGCTGAGCGGGAGCCGCACGAGCAGGAGCGCAACGTCGTCATGGCTTTCCTGGCCGCCCGGCATCTCTGCCAAGGCGCGGTCGGCGAGGTTCTCCAGCGGTTCCTCATAATGTTCTTCGAGCACCGCGCCCAGGGCGTCGATGCCCTCTTCGAAGTCTTGGCGCACGCTTTCGACGAGGCCGTCTGTGAACAGAGCCAGGAGCGCCCCCGGCTCCAGATGGTGTGTTTCTTCCAGCCAGGGCGCTTCCAGCTGCACGCCGAGCGGGAGCCCCCCCCGTCCGCGCAAAACCCGGGAACTCCCGTCGGGTGTCACCACGATGGCCGGGATGTGGCCGGCTCGCGCCATGACGCCAAGTCGCTCACGTGGGTAAAGCTGCAGGTAGGTCATGGTGACGAGCCGGTCCGTGCCGAGGCTGAGCACGAAGGCGTTTGCTTCCTCAGCTATACGCCCGGGCGGCAGACCCAGATGGGCATGCGAGTGCACCACGGCCCGCACCTGTCCCATGAGGGCCGCTGCACTCAGGTCGTGGCCCTGTACGTCGCCGACGACTACGCCCAAACCCCCATCCCCTAGTGGTACGACGTCGTACCAATCGCCTCCCACCTCAGCTCCAGCGCCCCCTGCTTGGTAGCGCGCTGCGATCTGCACCCCGGCGCTCGCCTGCGTCGGCGTCACAGGCAGGAGGCTCTTTTGCAGCGTCATGGCTGCGTTGCGCTGCTCGTCGTAGTCGCGAGCGTGGGCCAACGCCATGGCAGCGCGCTCCGCATAGTGCTCCAGGATGCTCCTGTCAACTGGCCGGAACGCCTGTTCGCCATCCGAACGCACCACCGACAGGGACCCCAGCCGGCGCGGTCCAACCTGGACGGGGACCGTCATGAACCACCTGGGCGAGAGCGCTCGCATCAGTAATGCGTGCTCGGGATCGGTGCAGGCGGCCACGATCCTCGCGGGATCCAGGTCGCTCACTAAAACTTCGCCCATGCGGGCTGCGGTCACCGAGAAGGCCTCTCGCTCCTGTTTGGACCGGCCTGAGACCCGGGGAAACCTCTTCAGCCTCTCGACCAAGGGGTGGAGCTGTGGGTCATGATGTGCGACGGCGACCCGGGCCAGGGAGCCGTCGGGCTGCCAGAGGTCCAGCAAAGCCCACCCTGAGAAGACGTCAGCCGCTAGGCGCGTGACTGCCCGGGCCACATCGTCGACCTCGAGCGAGCGAGAGAGCTCTATGGCGACGCGGTCCAGGGCCATAGCCACCTGGAGGCGCTCGTCGTCTGCCGCCATATCGGCGGTGTCGACGCTTTGGCCTATTACGGCAGCTATCTCTCCGGAGGTGGTGAACAGCGGCGCCAGCACCGAGTCGATCACTACGGACCGGGGCGTGGAACCCTCCCCCGCGTAGACGGTGGCCGGTACCCGGTCGTGAGCCAGCCTCTTGCCCGTCCGCCAGACCTGCTCCAGAGCTGCCACGTACGTCGGGTACTCAGGCAGGGCCTGGCGCGCCGGCACCGCCGCTCGAGCGCCGATCATCTCTTTGCTTTTGGAGTTTTGCAGCACCAGGGTCAGCTCTGGCCCGGCGAACACCATCACCGACGCGGGCGACAGCTCGAAGGCGTCAAGCACCGACTCGATGGTCAGATGCTCGATGGTGAGATGGTCTAGGCCATCGACCCTGGGGGACTGGGTCTTGCCGGTGCCGGCAGCCCTGGGCCCGGCCTTGTCCACGCGCGGGGCGGGCTCGTGGGGAGAGCTGTTGCCGCTTGGGTCCGTCCCACTGCCCACGCCCGGGAAGCTTAGGCCGATGGGCTCACCAGCGGGGCGTCGATGCGTCCATCACCCGCAAGTTTCCGGCTGTCGCACTTCTAGCTGGGCCAGGCGCCTGTAGCCTTTTCAAAGCCCTTTGCCCCGGCCCTGTCCACCGCCGCGTGCACCAGGCCGACTATTGCTCCTTGCATGGCCGCCGCGCTGAGGACCTCGCGCCAGGTGCGCCCCCGCTGAGCCGGCTTGGGCGCTTCGTCTTGGTGGGCCACCAGCTTCCAGGTCCGGCGGAAAAGCGATGTTGCGACCAACCCGCCCAAGGCACCCATCAACATACCCAACGGTTTGTAAAGAAGTTTCGCCATCAGCCTCCTCCAAGTGCGACCGTCCTTCGCGACTGTCCTTCAAGACTGTCCCGCGAGTCAATACCCCCCGAGCCGGGATGTCGACACCTACGGCGATGGGCGCCATTCTCGGGCTCCCGATCGCCCGTCGGACCGCCAGCCGTCAAACGGTTTACCCGGGCTGAGGCAGGGGATCGGCGGGGCAGGTGGCGTCCACGGGACCACGGTCGGCGGGGAGCGCGCCGCTCGAGAGATAACGCTCGACATAGCCGTCCACGCAAGCGTTGGCTGGGAAGGCCATGAACTGGCCATGGTTCCCCTCGTTTTGCACGGCGACCATGCGGGCTGTGGGTAGCACGGCCCGGGCTTGGAGCGCGCCGGGGTAAGGAGTGGCAACGTCGCGGGTGCCCTGCAGCATGAGAATGCCCGGTAGGCCACGACCGCTCACTCGCACAGCAGGCCCAGTCGGCTTTACTGCCCAGAAGGCGCACGGAGCATTGAACCATGTGTTGTCCCAGGCGAGGAACGGAGCCCGGGAGTACACCTGCCGGGTCGTACGGTCCCAGACCGACCATTGGCGGGGCCAGGGTGCGTCAGTGCATTCAACCGCGTTGTACACGGCAAACTCGTTCTCGCCTTGTACGCCCGCGGATGCGTACATGCTTGCCAGACCGGCGCCTGAGCCTGTATGGACATATTGGGCGAGCGAAGAAGCCAGGCTCGTCCAGAAAGTGTCGGAGTAAAGACCTGCCACGAAGGTGTCGTCCAGCTCATCGGGCCCGACACCGTCAGCGGGGTGCTTTGCCAGGCGCGCCCTGGCTTTGCTGTAGGCGGCGCTCACCTCAG
>DASSZK010000040.1:0-8095 GCA_035702845.1 Acidimicrobiales bacterium | reverse complement strand
CAATGCACGAGGAAATCCTGAGCCGAGCTATCGGATCCATAGAGGCTCTCGGGCTCCCTTACCGCATCGTCGACATCTGCACCGGTGACCTCGGCCAGTCGCACGCCCGGTGTTTCGATATAGAGGTGTACGCCCCCGGTTGTGACATGTGGTTGGAAGTCTCGTCCGTGTCGTGGTTCAGCGACTACCAGGCGCGCCGGGCCGGTATCCGCTACAAGCCGTCCGCCGGTGGACCGAACCAGATATGCGACACGCTAAACGGCTCTGCCCTCGCCGTCCCCCGGGTTTGGGCCGCCATTGTCGAGACTTACCGCCAACCTGATGGCTCAATCGCGTTGCCCGAGGTACTGCACCCCTATTTCCGCGGCCAAACGTCCATCGCTGCTACAGTCTCGGGCTGAAGCCGTGCACGTAAAGTGCTGCCTGCGGGTTGCCGGGTTGCCGGGTTGATGGGCGGTGCCGGGTTAGTGAGTGCCGGTAAAGGAGACGCTCGACGTTGATCGAAGTGCGCAACCTCACCAAGCGTTTCGGCACCAAGGTGGCAGTCGACGACCTCAGTTTCGACGTCCCCAGCGGGCGCGTGACGGGGTTCCTCGGGCCGAACGGGGCGGGTAAGACGACGACCCTTCGCACCATCGTGGGCCTGCTGCACCCCGACTCGGGGTCGGCGACCATCGACGGCACCAGTTACCGCCACTTGCCTGCGCCGATGCGCCAGGTAGGCGCCTTGCTCGAAGCCAAGTCCTACCACCCGGCCCGCAAGGCGCGAGACCACCTCGCTGCTTTGGCCCTTGCCGGGCGCATCCCGTTGAAAAGGGTGGACGAAGTGCTCGACCTGGTCGGCTTGAGCGACGTGGGAGGCCAACGAGCCGGGACTTTCTCGCTCGGCATGTCGCAACGCCTGGGTATCGCGACTGCCCTCCTCGGTGACCCTCCCGTGCTGATCTTCGACGAGCCGGTAAACGGCCTCGACCCCGAGGGCATCCTGTGGGTGCGTACGTTTATGCAGTCGCTGGCGGCGCAGGGGCGTACGGTGTTCGTGTCCAGCCACTTGATGAGCGAGATGGCGTTGATGGCCACGCACGCCGTCGTCATCGGCCGGGGGCGCCTCATTGCAGACTCCAGTATCGACGACATCCTCAAGGGAAGGTCCCGCGACGCCGTACGGGTGCGGACCCCAAGACCCGATTTGCTCATGCCCCGCTTGGAGGCGGCCGGCGGGTCGCTGGCGCCAGCTGAGGACGACGGCAGTGTTGTCGTGTCGGGCTTGCCAGCCGAGCGCATCGGCGACATCGCAATGGAGGCCGGTTCGCCTCTTTACCAGCTCGTTACGGTCCAGGCGTCCCTGGAGGAGGCGTTCATGGAACTGACCCGGGAAGACCAGGAGTACCACGGTCACGCTCTTGCCTCTGAGGCTCTGCCCGCGCCGGCGGTGCCCCGATGACGGCGACGCTGGGTGCTCAGACCGCTGGGCCTGTTGTGAAGGACCACCGCCCGCGCTGGGTGGACGTCCTAGCCTCGGAGTGGCGCAAGCTACGGACCTTGCGCTCCACAGGCTGGACCTTGTTCACAGCGTGCTTCATAGTCCTGGGTTTATGCGCATTGGTCACCTTCCTCGCGGGCAGCAACTATGGCCAGCACGGTCACTACCCCGAACCGCTCAGGCTCATCACTGGTAGTTGGCTCCTCGGCAACCTTGTTTTCATGGTCATGGGCGTGATGGCCGTTACCAACGAGTACGCCACCAGCTTGATCGTGCCCACCTTCCTGGCGACACCGCGCCGCCTGTGGGCATGGACGGCCAAGATCGCCGTCTTCGGCGCGGTGGTCACCGTCATCTCGTTTGTTCTCACCTTTGTGCAGTTCTTCATCGGCCAAGCCGTGCTTTCCACCTACAGCCGCGTGCCGCACATTTCTCTCCACCAGCACCTGGTGCTGCGCATCGTGATCGGGGGGGCTCTTTACAACCTCGTCATCGCGCTTATGGGCCTGGCACTGGGAGCGATCGTGCGCCAGACAGCCGGCGCCATCGCCATATTTGCCGGGATCTGGCTGGTGCTGCCTGGGCTGTTCCAAGCGCTACCAGACTCGTGGAAAAACCCCCTGAACGAGTATTGGCCGACGCAGGCAGGCAAGAGCATTACCCTGCGGGTGCCCGACCCCCATACCCTCACCGCCTGGTGGGGCCTGGGAGAGTTTGCGCTTGTGGTCGCAGTGCTCCTAGCTGTCGCCGGCTACCTCGTCGTCAGGCGCGACCCGTAGCCCGCACCGACTACGAAGGGACGGCCGTCAGTGGCCCCACTGGTTGAGCGGCACGACGGCCCAGACCGTCTTGCCGCTGTCTTCCCGGCGCACGCCCCACTCGCTGGCCAGCCAGCTGACCATGGCCAGGCCGCGCCCGCTCGTCGCCTGCCCCGGCGGATGGGCGCGGCTTGCGCCGAGGGCCCTACCTCCTGGTGGCACGTTGTCATGCACCTCGACCCGGGCCGAGCGGCCTCCAGGCTCGAGCGACACCCGCATGGTGACCGGCGTCCCGGCGTGCAGGATGGCATTGGTCACCAGCTCACTGGTCACCAATGTCACAGCACTGTCCCGCCCACCGACCTCACCAAGTGCCCGTTGGACTGCGTCCCGGGCTTCCAAAGCGCTGGTGGGCGCTGGTGCCAAGTTCACTTCCAGTGGCTCGTTACGGCCTGCAAGCGGACCGCGAAGCACAGATGCGTTCATAGAAGGTCCGCCGTTCCTTTTGAGCGCCCAATATGGTCCTATGGTGATAATTCCCTTCCGTACTCGTAGCGAAACCGCGGGACCGGCGTGAACGGCCCCGATGTCTGGCTCGTCCGCCACGGTCAAACGGAGTGGAGCGTGACCGGACAGCACACCGGCCGCACGGACCTGCCCCTCACAGAGGTGGGCGTGCAGGAAGCGCAGGCGGTAGCCCAAGTGCTGAGCGGCCTGGACTTCTCGCTCGTCCTGAGCAGCCCCCGCCAGCGCGCCCGCGTGACGGCAGAGATCGCCGGCTTCGAGCCCGAGGTTGACGAGGACCTGGCTGAGTGGGACTACGGGGACCTAGAAGGCCTCACTACGGCGCAAATCTGCGACCGCTTCCCGGGCTGGACTATCTGGCAGGGCCCGTGGCCCGGTGGCGAGGACGCGCAAGCCGTCACGCTGCGGTGCGACCGGGTAATCGATAAGATGCGCCGCGCACCCGAGGGCCAACGGGCCCTGGTGTTCGCCCACGGCCATATCCTGCGCGCCCTGGCGGCCCGCTGGGTCGGTTGCCCGGTGAGCCACGGGCGCCTCTTCGGCCTGAGCACGGCCACCGTAAGCGTCCTCGGCTGGGAGCATGCGGGACCCGCCGTGCGGCACTGGAACGTCCCCCCGCCTCCCCGCACGCTCGACGGCAACTAGAAATAGGGCCCATGGAGCAAGCCCCCGAGCCGGTGTGGCCGGCGGCGCCCCCGGCGCCTCAGCCCTGGACCGCGCCAGCCGGTCCTGGCCCCAACCAGCCCCCGAGCAGCAGTCCCGGCTCCTACCCCCCACCCGGCACAGGCCCAGGCCCCTACGCTCCGCCTGGTACCGGGCCCGCCGTGGCCCAGCCTGGTATGCCGGGCCATGGGCCCGCTTCGGGGGGAGAGCAGATCGGTATCGGCCTCGACGCCCGGTGCTACCAGCACCCCGAGCGCTTGGCCGGCTCCGTCTGTCGCTCTTGCAACCGGCCCATCTGCGCCGACTGCATGGTGCAAGCGCCTGTGGGCTGGCAATGCCGCCCGTGCGTGCGCCGCAATGCCAAGACCTCTCCCGTCATCCGCTACCGCCCGGGGGCCAGCAATGCCACGGGCTTGAGATCGATCCCGGTCACCCTGGGCCTCATCGTGGCCTGCACGATCGTGTGGCTGGTGGAACTGGCTCAGCCTCCGCTGGAGATCAACTGGTCCGTCGTCGGGATTGCCATACAGCAGGGGGGCGAGTGGTACCGCCTGTTCACGGCCATGTTCATCCACTACAGCTGGCCCCACATCGCGCTCAACATGCTGTCGCTGTACTTCGTAGGCCGCGCCCTGGAGCCCGTGCTCGGGTGGTGGCGCTACCTCGCGCTGTACCTGGTGGCAGGCTTCGGAGGCGACCTTGCCGCCTACCTGTTCACCAGCCCGCTGGTGCCGGTGGGGGGAGCTTCCGGTGCCATCTTCGGCATCTTCGGGGCGTACTTCGTGTTCGCCCGCCGGGCCCGGGTGGACACATCGCGGATCGTCACCATCCTTGTGATCAACCTGGTGTACAGCTTCTCCATCAGTGGCATCTCTTGGCAAGGGCACGTTGGCGGGCTCATCACCGGGGTCGCCATCGCAGCCGGGTACGGGCGGGTAAAGGACCGGCGCTACCGGGTTGTTGCCGATCTCGGGGCGGCAGCGAGCGCCTTCGTCGTCCTGGCCGTCATCTCCGTCCTACCCCTGGGACTGCCCCGCGTAGGATGAGGGGGCGCCGCCCGGGGGCGTAGGTCAGTGGAAGACCGGCAGACTTTTAATCTGCGCGTCGGGAGTTCGATCCTCCCCGCCCCCACGCATCGCCCGCCTAAAGGACCGTCCCGGCAAAAACCCCATGCGGCCTCATGGGGTGTCCGGGCAGTCACGCTTGGATGCTGGCAACGTAGCGCTAAAGGCGTCTACGGACAGCTCACCCCGAGCAAGCGCCCGTAGCTCCTCAAGTCTCTTCGGGTAACGGAGCGCGAATGTGTTGTTCGGCGACATGCCTGTCAGGTGGCCCAGGTACAAAACGACCCGCTCTCGTCCACCGAGGTGTCGCGCAGCGATGTTTTCCTCTTCGTCCGCACTTACGGTGTTCATCGATCCGAACCCGGTGCCGAGGGCAAGACGCTGGGTGAGCAGGTCCCGCGCTTTGGCGCCGACGACTACGACCAGCGGCGCCACCGACAGGCGCATCACTTCCTCGAAGTAGAGAAGGAAACAAAGAGGTGCTGCCGACTTGACCCCCTTCTCGTGGTGCGACTTGCAATGGACGACCTCCGCCATGGCGTAGTCGCGTTCAGGGACAGCCTCATCGATCAGCTCACCCGCACGCTTCCTGGCCCGTGACCAAAAGGCCACCTTCTTGGCCGCGTAAGTCCCGTCCTGGCGCATGAACTTGTCGTCCTGCGCCCAACGAGCTTCAGGATCGAACCGGCGGGATATGAAGTCACTTATGCGCCGGTCGTCCCAGGAATGCCGGGGGTAGTCTTCCGGCGAGTTTGCCGCGTAACTTACGCCGTCTTCGCTGATGCTGGGGTTGGAGGAAACGAACACCAACCTCCCAGTTTCGATCTTCCCCGCCCAAGCCTCAGGGACTTGGAAACGGTCGGGGGCTATGCGAGGATCCGGCTGGAGGGCGACGATCTGATGGCATGGGTGCCCGAGCTGGTCACGTGCACGGTCAAGCTCCTTGCAACGCGCTATTCGCAGCGCAACCCGAGCGGCAGGACTTGGCAGAGATTCCACCGCGCCAGGCTAACGGCCGTTCGCCATTCAGGCCATCCGGTTAGTAGATCCCAGCGGCTCGGCGTTCGCCTTACAGGACTCGGATCGTACTCGGTCTACACTTGGCCGCGGCGATGGCCGACGGTGACATAGTCAAAATGACTAGCTACTTTCCGGGGAAAATCTCTGGCGAGTAGGTCCGGAGCTCGCGTATCCGTTGCCGATCTCTTAGATTGCACGAGACACAGGCCCGATCATTGAGGGAAAGCCAGAACTTCTACGGGCAGGCATCTGGCAGCGTCCGTCCTGAGCCAACGACGTAGGGCCGCCGTGGCTTGAACATCGTTGCGATTGTACGTAAGCAGCCACGCTTGAGCGGCCGTTCGCTGTCCCGAGCTGGCCCGTCTGACCGCCTGGTCGTAGTACAGCATTGACATTGCGCCCCCGGGGTCATCGACCTCCCAATGGAACCCTGCCAGAGGCGCCACCTCTTTTAGGCCTACGCCGGTCCCGGTGATGAGCTGGGAGTCGAAAACCCTGAGCAAGTCGACCCACTGGTCGGAAGTAACAAACTTCTTCACCTCGTCTGCCAACCCAGCCGCGGGTGCCAACCTCGTCATCTGACCGTTCTCTGCTCCAGCGTTGTAACAGTATGCGACGAGCTTGAGACCCGTCCCCCTTGCCCGCCCCCTCAGTTGGTCCAGCCATCTCCAGAAGCGAGCGAACAGGGCAACTTCCTCATCGGAACTGAGAGCTTCCCAGGTAACGAACGGTACGTAGCCCGGCTCGACCCAATCGAGGCCAGCGGGCGCGGTTACATAAGCGCCCCAAAGATAGACACCCGCCTCGGTGTTCTCCATGTCGACATCGACCTCTATGTCAGCAGAGGGGACGTCGACAGTGGCGACGCCGCGCCGACGGTAGGCGGGGCTTGGCCCGAGGGCTGCCCTCGCCATGTCGATCTGCTCAGGAAGGGCGGCCAATGACACGTCACCGTAGCTGGCGGTGCGCTCGCACAGCGAGGCGCAATCTCCGATCGTCCTCAGTCCGGCTTGATGCAGCTTGTCCAGCTGTGAGGATTTCCGTGAGCCTAAGACGTCGATCAGCGCCGTTTCTGGAGCAAACTGCTGTCGCACCGAGATGATGCCGGCTACGTCGATGCCGGCGACGACGAGCTCAGCCGTGCGGTGGTCCAAGCGAGCGAGCTGCATACGATCGTGCACGCCGTGATCGTGGTGGACCTTCCACGCTCTCCAACCGGTGCGAGGGAGAAGGCTGACATCGCCATGCCCGGCGGAGAGCAGGCGGCCGCAGTGAGCTCGCCAATGGCAGGCGTCGCACTCGCCTGTCCGCACCGGGACGACCAATAGGGGGATGGCTGGGTCGTAGGCGTGCTCCTGCGCCGCGGCCATGATGTCGAGACGGAAATCGAACTCGAAGTCATAGATCTCCATGCTCGTGCGTTTCTTCTGTTTGCCAGACGATGACGGCGTCATCCATGCGGGTGCGGCCAGGTCGTACCACACCACCTCTCGCTCCGTACCGATGACCCCAACCTCGTGGTCGGCGGGCGCAGCGAAGCCGCACGCCTCCAGCAGTCTGCGGTAGTGCGCGAGCTGGAGGACGTCGCCGCGGTGCTTCCGGGCATTGGAGCCTTCCGCAACTCGTGACGTCTCCAAGGTTGGAGACGACAATGCGGCGATGCGCGCCCCCAAGGGCCCGGAGCCAGGCTCGAGGCTGCGATGGCCTTTCACCACGACCGGCCGGTACCAGGGCCCCTCGCCCCGGACGAGCAGGTCGGGCGCACCGGTGCGCCTGCCGGCTCTGTCCACCGGCAACTGGCCATGGATTATCAACGGCGCATCGGCATGCATAGCGGCGACCGTGCGCTCCACGCGCTCTTCTACCAGGCCCGCGCCGATCGTTACCGAGCCTGGAGCATAGGCGCCTACCTCGTCGAGGACCGCTGCCGACAGGGCCGCGACCGAGTCCGCGAAATGTCTTGACGGGGCCATCTCGGGTTCGGGTTCACCTGGGCGCAAAACATCCCATTGCGGCCGGACCGGGCATCGCTGCGCAAAGTGGGCGCCTTGCGGCGGGACCCGGCTGACGTCTCGGCGCGTAACCACTGTGAAGATAATACGGAGAGGCTCTGACACCGTGCCCGGTGGCTGTCCGGTATTTCGGTCCTGTGCGGATCTCAGTCTGGCGAAAGGGGCCGGCGCTATGGTCGGGGCATGGACGACCTCCTGCTCGACGCCGTGCTCACCAGGCTCGGGTCGGCACCGCTACTGCCCCGGCCTGAGGCGCTGTTACTCGCGTCGCTCCAAGACGATGAGGCGTTGGAGGCTGCGCTCGGTGGGCAAGAGCAGGGCAGAGCCGAACGAATTCCTATCGCGACCCAAGGGGCGCCCCCGGCTCGTGCCTACCTGCGGTCGATCAAGGTGGAGGGCTTCAGGGGCATCGGCCCGGAATGCGTACTGGCCCTGGAACCCGGTCCCGGGTTGACGGTCATTTGCGGTCGCAACGGCTCGGGTAAGTCGAGCTTCGCCGAGGCAGCGGAGATCCTTTTTACCGGTTCGCTCTCGCGCTGGGACAAACGTTCGGCCGTGTGGAAGAACGGG
>DASSZK010000025.1:0-4651 GCA_035702845.1 Acidimicrobiales bacterium | reverse complement strand
TGCCTTGCTGCAGTACATACTGCACAGCCCTGTCCTTGAACTCGTGGCTGTACGACCGCCTCTGTGAAGGCATTGGACCTGTCTACTCCTTCCTCTTGGGAGTGACAACGCATCCGGGGTAGGTTCAAAGCGATGTCCCCGGCGCTATGGTGCGGAAGGGTCGTCATAGCCCGGCGGCTCATGTGGCGGGCACCGCCCGCTGCCGTTTTGGGGGTGAAGCGATGAAGGTGTTCTCGTTTGGCCAGCGCCGGCGGCGGTGGCCCAAAGTTGCAGTACTGGCCGCCCTGGCCGCGGGCCCGACAAGTGCGCTCAGCCCCGCAGTGGCATCCGCGACGGCGGTGCCGCTCGTGCAGGCGTTCGACAATGTCGGGATATCCATGCCGTCCGCCCCGTCGGGGGGCAATTTTGACGGGATCGGTGACAGCTTCTCGTCGGCCTCCTTGGCGGCAGACGCCCTGGTGCCCGGCGGAGCGCTCTTGCACGACGGGCTGTCGCTCACGTGGCCCGATGTGGCCCCTGGCCAGGCGGACAATGTGCTGGCCAACGGCCAGACGGTGGCGGTTACGGGGCAAGGCTCGACTTTGGGGATCGTGGGCGCCTCCGCCTACGGCTCGGCCGGAGGCACGTTCACTGTGAACTACGCCGACGGCACGACCACGAGCGCCTACCTCAGCTTCGCGGACTGGGTCGACCAGGCGCCGGTAGCAGGGACGGACTTCTTGGCGACCACCGGGGGGTGGGCCCCGGGAGGCACCATCCCTGTTCACCTCTCGTACGCAACGATCGGTATCAACCCCGGCGAGCAGGTGGTCTCGGTGACACTGCCCACGGTGGCCGGGTCGGTCGCCTACCAGCAAACCTCGCTGCATGTGTTCGCCATGACCGTCGGCACTCCGGGCACCCAGGCCGTAGGGGCGCCGGGAGCCCTGTCGTATTACGACCAAGGCCGAAAAGACTGCGTCGGAACGGCGGCTGACACGGCGTCAAAGGTGTGGTACACCGTCGCCGGCGGCCACCTCTCAGACACCTATGCCCCAACCATCGACAACACCGATGTCAAGAGCCTGGACCCGATCGTCACTGGTCCCGGCTTTACAGCCCTCCAGCCCCGGGACATGACCTACGCGGTCGCCAAGCTGGGTGCCACGGGCATGGCATGCCGGGTGGTGGCCCTCGACAGCGCCCAGCACTTCGCCGTGGTCAGCGACTTCGTGACCAATCCCCTCACCGAGGCGGTCGTAATACAGGTGAGCCTGGTCACTCTGCCTGGAGCGCCCAGGGGGCTGCACGTGTACCTGCGGTTCAACCCATTGCTCAATGGCCACGGGGGAGGGGGCGCGGACAATGCCGGCGCCGAGTCGGCCACGGTGGTACAGACGGCCGACGGGCCCGTGCCGCTGGCCTACTCGACCAACTCGTTCACCGAAGCCACCAACCGGGACTACGCCACGCCTATTTATGCCGCTCTGGCTGCGAGCCAGCCATTTGCCGCGGTGGAAACCGGCTTCGCCGGTACCGCCAGCGACGGCCTGAGCGAGCTCGACACCTCCGGCTCCCTCACGACCACGGCTTCCGATGCGGACAACGGCAACGTCGTCCAGACAGTCGAACTGTCGATGCCGGCGCACCCCTCTACCTCCGGCGCACCCCAGCAGGGAGGCCGTGTCCCCACAGCCCTAGGGGCTTACGGCGCCCCAGGCACGCCGGCCGGTGCTCCCGCCGCCTGCGGGCCGTCGTCACCCGGGCCCGGCCCACTGGCCGACCTGTCTGTACCAAGCATTACGCCAATGGGGATCGCCGCCGCAGTGGCCTCTGCCGCCGGGCTTAGCGCGCCGCTGCCACCGGGCTCGGTGAGCTCGCAGACAGTTTCGTTGGGCTTTGGCCAGGACGAGCAGAGCGCTCTGCAATCGGCGCTTTCTTCGTCCGCCGTGCCGTTCGCGTCCACGTACACCCTCTACCAGGCTCAATGGTTGGCGTACGACAGTCAGCTGTGCGGGCCCGGGGCCATCTCGCACCCTCCGGCGCCGGCAAGCGCGGCGGGGCCAGGGCCGGTTCCGCCTACGAAACTGGCCGACGCCTACTGGTTGTCCGCCAATGTCATAAAGGCCAGCGAGGACAAGACGTTCCTCGGGGCCACCGCCGCCTCTCTCGCCAGCCCCTGGGGCCAGTCCGTACCGGCGGGCAACTACTCCACTGACAACCTGGCGCCGTATTTCGGCTCGTATAGGGAGGTATTCCCCCGTGATGCCTACGAGACCTTTACCGGGTTCTTGGTGGACGGGGACCTCTCGACGGCGCGCCAGATGGTTGAGTACTGGTTCAACGACATGCAGCGTGCGGACGGGTCGTTCCCCCGCAACGGCCTGCTCAATGGGAAGGCGGCCCCTGACACGGGAGGCCTTCAGCTCGACGAGACGGCCGATCCCATACTCGCCGCCTGGCAGGCGGGCCTGGCCGGCGACTCTCAGCTGTACCAGGAGCACATAAAGCCGGCTGCCGATTTCCTCGTCGCAAATGGCCCCGAAACCGCCTCCAGTGTGGAGCGGTGGGAGGAACAGAACGGCTATTCCGCCTCGACGATGGCTGATGAGGTGGCGGGCCTGGTGGCCGCTGGCCGAATAGCTCTGGTGCAGAAAGACGCGGCTTCGTCGCGACTGTTCCTGGCCACCGCAGACAATTTCCGCCGGCTGATCCTCGCCACGACGGTGACGACCAACGGGCCATTGTCTGCACAGCCTTACTTCATCCGGGTGGACAAGACGGGGGACCCGGACCAGGCCTACAACTATTACCTGGGCAATGGCAACCCCACGCCGGCCGACCAGCGCAGCGTCATAGACCAGGGCTTCCTCGAGATGACCCGCCTCGGCGAACTGGCGGCCACCGACCCGACAGTCACCAATTCGCTCGCCGTGGCGGCCAAGACGATCGATGTCGGCACTGCATCAGGCGCCGGTGTGCTGCGTTATAACGGCGACGGCTACGGCGACTGCGAGCAGGGGCAGGTCAGCAGTTGCGGCCCGACGGGAGCACCGTGGGCGCCGACCTCGACCGGCACGGGCCACCCGTGGCCCGTGCTCTCCGGGGAAAACGGGGAGTACCAGATCCTGGCCGGCAATTCCGCTGCACTGCAGTCGGACTTGTCGTTCATGCTCGGCTCGGCGTCGGGTGTGGGCCTTGTCCCCGAACAAGTCTGGAACTATGCCGACGTCCCCGCCTCGCCCTATGGTTCCGACCCGGCTACGGCCTCGATCGGGTTCACCAACGGGCAGCCAGACGGCTCGGCGGCCCCGCTCACGTGGGCCCAGGCCCAGCTTTTGCGCCTGATCAGGGACGCCTCCACCAATTCGCTGCTGGAGCAGCCGAGCATCGTCGCCGATCGCTACCTGCCGACCGCTCCTCCCGCTGTACCGCTGCAGGTGAGCGCACCGTTGGCGGTAGCCGGCGGAAACGTCCCGGCAAACATGCTCCGCCCGAGTGTTTCCGTGGACGCCAGCACTCCCGGCGTGACGGTCGTCGGGGGCCAGGCCACATTGACGGTGACAGCGACGACGCTCCCCGGTGCCACTGTCGATATAGCGGCCACCGGTAACGCCCTCGGGACCAGCGCGCCTACTACGACGGTCGCAACGGTGGTCGCCGACAGTGCGGGCACGGCGACAGCGGCGGTGGCGTTGGAGCCGGGCACGAACAATATCGAGGTGGCCTCGGTTGCCTCGGGTAATTCAGGTGGCACCAATGAGGCCCTCTTCAGCGTCGACAACCTCATAGTGCCCGGCACGGTGGTCCTCAATGCGACGGGCCCTGCCGACGGCGGTTATGGCCCGGGTACCTACGCTTACCCGACGGTAACCAACGGGAACGGGAGCCCGATGTTCCCGCCCGGGAGTTTCCAGCTGAGCGGCCTCACCGTGATCGACTCCGGCCCGACCGTGACCTTCCAGATCGGCGTGGCAAACCTGGTCAATACTTTTGGTTCGCCCGACGGCGCTCAACTGTTCGACCTGTACATACATTCACCCAATACAACACAGACCCAATCGACGGCGGCGGCCAGCCCTTGGAACTACTCCATCGCCCCTCGCTATGCCTGGAACCAGCTGATAGAGGTGGACGGGTTCAACACCGACGACTGGGTCACGCCCGCAAGCTCGACATCGGGCCTGGATGGTTCCTCCAACCTCGGTACACCGCAGATCTCGGTGGCGCAGCTGAGCCAGCAAACCAACGGTTATACACCGGGGGTTGTGTCGATAACCGTCCCGGCGTCCACGCTGGGTGCACCCGACGCCGGCGGGTCGTGGAGCGGTTGGGCGTTCACGGTCACGGTGACGGGCCAGGACGGCTACGGCTACTACGACGCCCGGACCTTCGACTCGACGGCGGGGGCCTACAACTTCGGGGAGTGCACCCAGGCGGCCATAACGGCCGGGAACCCGATTTGCGGCCTCGAACCTTCCTCGTTGCCCTACGTAATGGACACCATCCCGCCGGCCGGGGTGGACGTGCAGCAAGAGCTCAATCCGACACTGGGGCCAGTTGTGCTGCAGGGGGTCAGCGTCTCGTAGGCCGAACAAACCTTAGTGAACCGGCCCACGGCCAGGCAGTTACGGCGTTGGCCTGGCTTGGCCCGCTTGTCCGCAGTTCAAGC
>DASSZK010000405.1:0-6386 GCA_035702845.1 Acidimicrobiales bacterium | reverse complement strand
GTCGAGGCGAACGCGAGTGGAGCGGCTCGGCGATCGACGGTGAACAAGCTCCTGACAAGCCGCGTACCTATCCCTCACAACGGTCCCCGGCGCTAATCGCGATCCGGAGATCACAAATAGCCCTGGCAGGGCTCTTATGCCTGCTCATCGGGTTCGCCATATCCCGTAACCCTACCACACGACCTTTAACTCTTGTGCACAAGGACGGCGACCTCGTCACGGTTGCAGGATGGGAGGCCGTGACGCTCTGCCTGCTGCTTTGCCTACGGCATTCTCACCGGCACTCTCCCTCAAGCGACAAACTTCAGCATACAATTCATCGCTTTTTGGTCGGGTGCCTCGTTGTCGCCGTGCTAGTTGTCGCTATTATAGCCGCTGTAAACCTGCTGCACCCGGGCTCTAGCTTTCATCCTACAACTGGGTACTGCACTAAGGCCACACCATGCTCGCGCCCGCAGCCACCGGGCGTTGCGACGCCGCAATACCAGGCTCACTTCCCTGCCGGCGTGATATACGCTCTGGCGGGGGGTACCGTCATCGCTGTTGCCCGAGCGCTACGTCCGTGGCGAGGCAAACGACGCGACCGCCGCCGCCCAGCGGATCCTTCGGCGTCGCGGAGCCAAGAGATTGACGACTTGGCGGATGCAGTCGCATCTGCACGTCGGGCTCTGCGCAACTTCGCGGGCCCTCGGGAGGCAATTATTGCTTGCTACACGACGATGGAGAAACGACTGGCGGAAGCCGGTGCGGTGAGGTCTGGCGCTGACACTCCCGAAGAGCTTCTGGGCAAGGTGGGCTCCCTCCCTGGCATTGGCGTCCCAGCGGCCCAGCGGCTGACAGCCCTGTACTATGAGGCTCGCTTTTCGCGTCACGAGCTTCACGACGATCTGCGAAATGAAGCCGAGCGGGCCCTCGCAGATCTGGAGCCCAGCCCACGTCCTGGCACCTCGCTGTCTCGACCTCTCGGCCTATGACACCCGAGGCCCGACCATCAAGGCCCGAAGAGAGCGGCGGTCACCCAAGCGCGCCAGGGACGGGCGGCGTTGCGAGGACAGATCTCATCGTAGCCACCGTTTTTGTCGCCACCACGGTCGCCGCCGGCTCCCGCCTTGCCGGTGTGCCCGGATGTTACCTCGCTGCAACCGGGCTTTCGCTCGTTGGCCTCATGCTGATCGCCATACTCCTACTACAAGCGAGGCCCCCGCGTAGGTCTACCAAGCCGCGTCGAGTTCGCCAAGACACAACGTGGGCCCCCGCTTACTGGCGCCTGAGGACCCAGCTCAAGGACGGTACGGTGTCAGGCACTGCATACCAGTACGGTCTACGGCCGGAGCTCGAACACCTGCTGGCTGCCAGGCTCTCTGAGCGACATGGGGTCAACCTCTACCTGGACCCCCTCGCCGCGAAGGACCTGTTTTGCTCTCGCCGAGGGGACAACCGACTTTGGCACTGGATCGCACCTGATGACACTGATGCCGCCTCGCGGCGTGGCGCCATACCCCGGCGCGTACTCAAGCACCTCGTGTCCAAATTGGAGAACTTATGACACCGGGCCCTGCGGCACCCCTGACATCTCCGAGCCACGCAGCAGTTTTGTGCACACGGGTAGTGGACGAGGTGGAGCGGGCGGTCGTCGGACGGCGGCAGACGCTCGAATCAGTACTCGTGGGGATCTTGGCCAGCGGTCATGTGCTGTTAGAGGACGTTCCAGGGTTAGGCAAAACGTTGATCGCCAGGTCGTTCGCCGAGGTGCTGGGGCTCAAGTTTTCCCGGTTGCAGTTTACGCCCGACATGCTCCCATCCGACGTTGCGGGCGCCTCGTTCTACGATCAACGCACAGGGACAATGGTGTTCCGGCCAGGACCGGTGTTCACCAACTTTCTCCTGGCCGATGAGATCAACCGCACCCCACCGAAGACACAGGCGGCTCTCCTGGAGGCCATGGGTGAAGGTCAGGTGACCACCGATGGCGAAACTAGAAAGCTGCCCGATCCGTTTGTCGTCCTTGCCACTGACAACCCCATCGAATACGAGGGCACATACGAACTACCCGAGGCTCAGCTCGACCGGTTCATAATGAGGTTGCGGTTGGGCTACTTGGCACCTAGAGACGAGATCGCCATGGTCCAGCGCAGACTGGACCGCAAATCCGAGAGCGTGCGCTTACAGCAGGCAACGGACGCTCAAGGCGTGTCGGCCATGCGACACTGCATAGAGCAGGTGGATGTCTCAGGCGACCTTGTTGACTATGCCGTAGCGATCGTCGAAGCGACAAGGCGGCACCCACAACTCCAGATAGGGGCAAGCCCCCGTGGGACGCTGGCTCTGATACAGCTAGCTCGCGCGCATGCGGTCCTGCGTCATAGGGATTATGTTGTCCCCGACGATATCAAGCGTGTAGCCATACCCGCCCTGGCGCACCGTATCGTCCTTCGCCCGGAGCTCTGGGTTCGTAAGGTGAAACCCGAAGACGTCGTTGGCAGCGTTTTAGCATCCGTCCCCGTGCCGCCCACTGATCCCAGAGCGGTTGACCGTGACTACCCCCTTCAGGCTGAGGTCCGCCGGTACTGACGTGGGCACTAC
The DNA here is from genome assembly GCA_035702845.1 of Acidimicrobiales bacterium. GTDB lineage: Bacteria > Actinomycetota > Acidimicrobiia > Acidimicrobiales > Palsa-688 > JAJZMF01. The sequence continues at coordinate 3,803 of DASSZK010000405.1, read as the reverse complement.
AAACAGTGCCGCGGGGATGTGTACCAGCATCCCGTTGGACCTCCGCTGGGGCATATCAACGTTAGGGTTCTATGGCTCATATGGTGCACTCGTTGCGTTAGCACTTAGCCTTGTCTTTCGTTCTGCCGTGGTAGCCGGCGTGCTAGTGGCGTTATGGCTGTTCTTTCATAAGCGCTCGCCGGTCCGCCCGCCGGAGGTGGTCTGCAGGCTAACCATCCAGGCAGACGACGTATATGAAGGTGAGGCGCTCGATCTGTCGCTGCGCGTCGCAATCGAGCCGGGCTACCGGGTATGCCTGCATGCCCTCCCGGGTAACGCAGTGGTGGTTACCGGCAGTTCCGCGGACCGAAGCGGGGGGTCCTTCACTCTTCGGGTCGACCAATGGGGCCGGCGGGACCTCGGGGCCGTCCATATCGTCATCCGAGACCAACGCCGTCTGTCGGAAGCTCACGGCTACGTGCACCTACCGCGCATCATATGTTACCCCCGCCCAGATGAACGAATAGCAACGGCCGTGCGGGCGCGCACCAGCGCGCGGTCAGGTGAGAGGGAGGCTCGTGCAAGCGGGGATGGGGCGGATTTCACTGGTGTGCGCCCGTACAGCGCCGGAGACCGGCAGCGCCGGATCAACTGGAGCGCCACGACCCGGCAGCGTTGGCTCCAGGTCAATACTTTCGCCGCCGAGCGGTCCCAGGACATAGTCATCCTCATCGATGGCGGCTCCGAAATTGGACCGGCGGGCTCTACCTCGGTCGACATTTCGCTGAGAGGAGCCCTCGGCCTAGCGAAGACCTATCTGCGGGCACGCGACCGCGTAGGGCTCGTGGTTTTCGGGCCGGCTCCGATGACGCTTCCGTTAGGCGCGGGCCAAAGGCACTTTGCCCGTATTCGACAAGCTGTGTCAGGATTGCGCGACACCCCCACTCCGTCTCGGCAGCCGTCGGGGAGCCCGGCCGGCACACTCGATCGCCTGCTCGCCGCTCGTACTCCCCCTAGTGCCAGCGTGATCGCCTTCAGCCCTCTGGTCGATCCTGCACTAGTCCAGGCTCTGCGCGACCTGCGGGAGCGAGGTTTTCAGATATTCGTCGTCGACGTCCTAAACGGGGACATTGGGCGAGAGCTAGGAAGCGGGGCGCTTGACCGCATGACGAGGCGTCTCTGGCAGTTGCGCCGAGAAGCTCTGTACTTTTCATTATCCGAGCTAGGGGTAGGTGTGGCCCACTGGGACGGGGAAGAGCCCTATTTGAATTTTTCCGGTCCACACGAGAGGCGGCAGACGGCACTCACGTACCGGTGAGCGGGACCGATGGTGCGACGCAATGACGGGCTACCTACCACTCGACACCGGTATTTGAGCTTTGCTTAGCCGTTCCTGCGCACCGGTCTTCGCCTCTCCTACGCTGACGTTGTGCGGGGGCCTATCAAAATAGGATTTATCTGAAGAACCCGCGTTATACGAAAGTGGCTATAACCATCCGCAGCGTCTACCTCAAGGCATAGTGGACTAGTACCGAGCCCTAGCTCAATGGTATGGACCACCTGCGGGCTCTCTGTCGTGATCGATTACACCCCCAAGCAACCGTAAGCGCTATGAGCTTGGGCCGGAGCCCGTAATGACCCGGACCGGAGCAGGCACCCCGCAGGGGTACCAGCACGCCGTCATGGAGGACGAGATGCCAAGAGCAAGGACTGCCCGTCGAGCAAAGGCCACCGCAGGGTTTGCCGTCCTGTGCGCTCTAGCGGTCGTGGTCGGGGCGGAGGCGGCTGTCCTGCGCCAGTGGCACCCCGGGGACAGGCATACGACCGGCCATCACTGGTGGTGCGGCACCCGTCTGGGACGATGGTTTCAACCACTATGTCGTCCACATCGGCCAGTCGGGCCCGCGGGCGGTGACCACAGCCTCGATCGCCGGCGAGCAGCCGGCCGTAGTCCTGGCAAGCGCAGTGAGACGGCGCTGCCCGGGAGCGCCATCAGCATCGGCCGGTACGATGCAAGCGGTTACGCCTGATAGTGCGTTCCCCACCGTGCTTCGCCCCGGGGAGCCGGTTGCGCACCTGGTTAGGGCGATGAAGCGGTTCCCAGCCGGCACTGCCATCGAGCGGGACTGCTACGGCAATTTGCGCGCTGTCCCGCCCGGCAGCGGTGGCCACCTGCCGGCGGACCTGGCGCCTGCGACCTCCCCCAAGGCGCCCCAGCAATACCCTGGGGCACATTCCCCGGCCACGGTGCCCACCTCGACCCCCAAACTGACCGTTGACCAAGCCCTGGCCCGCCTGCGTGCGACACCCGGTGTGGTAGCGGCACAGTCGGTCGGTGGCGGCTGGATAGCCGTCAAAACACACCTGTCGTCAGCCGCTGTCGCTCGCTTGACCGGTGGCACCGTTACCCCCGAGCGGTTGTTCACCTTGCTGGGCAGTACCACCGCGCAGCCTGTGGCCACAGACGACCCCTATTTCGCCAAAGCCTGGTACCTGGCCGACTGGGGCCAAGGCGGCGTTGGTGACCTTAACAACGATGGCGGCGGTTGGTGGTCCACGCCAGGGGCATCAGCCGATGCCGCCCAGGCATGGCCGTACTCGGTGGGCACCGGGGTCACCATCGCCGAGATCGACGGAGGCGTGCAGGCGAGCTCGAGCGAACTGACGGGCCGGATCTCGCCCTTGTCAGAGAGCTTCCTTACGACACCACCCAGCTCTGACGTCGCACCCGTCGGGACGGCGACTGACTATGACCATGGCAACCTGGTGGCCAATGTGCTCGTCGGCAACGCAGGCAACGGCTCTGCCGCCGCCGGCATTGCCCCAGGAGCGCAGGTCATGGACCTGAAGTGCTCCGACGACGGCCAGCTCTCGGATGCCTGCATATACCAAGCGGGTGAGTACGCCATCAACAACGGCGCCAAGATCATCAATATGTCATTCGGTACCACCTACGACGACCCAATAATGGCCTCGCTCATCTCCGATGCGAACACCAAAGGTGTCCTTGTGGTCGCCGCCGCGGGCAACAACCAATCCGATAACGACACCACGCCGTTCCACCCTGCCACCTTCGACACGACGTACTTCAACGGGCAGCCGTTCAAGATCGGCAATGGCCTCACTTTGGCGTCGCTCCCCTCCACCGACGGGATTTCGAGCGTCCCCGTTGGGACCTGGGGTACTCTCGCCTGCCAGTCGTCGTCGTGCCCGGCAACGAGGGTGGCATAGGTCGGCAAAGCTTCAAGGTCATCGGGCCCACACTTGTCCACTGCCGGACATGGAGGCTTGCTCATTGAGGTCTGCCCCGGCAGGGGGTTTCAAAAAGAAAAACCGGCCAGGCCGCGCTAGCGGCCTGGCCGTTGCCCCTGACTCGGGAGGGGGAGGAACCAGGGGAGAAATGGCGATGTAGTGCTGGCTGAGGCGACCTTTACCCTGACGTAGCACCATCGCTGCGGAGTTGTAAAGGGCGCAAGACAACTCACCCTGTTGGCCAGGAAAAAGCCGCTCTTAGCTCAGTGGTCCCTGGTCTTGGACGGTTGGCATCGCGCCCTTGTGCTTAGAGCGACGTTTTGTAGAAGTACTTCGAGATAGACGGGTTGTTCGCGTTGGCGGTCGTCGCTATGACGTTCGGGAGAAGTACGTTCTTTTTGATCATCGACGCATGACCGGTGAGGCGGTCATATGCGTACTGGACGGCTAGCGACCCCTCCTGAGCCGGGTTCTGCACGACGAGAATGTTTATGACACCTTGCTTGAGCAACTGCACCTCCGCAGGCTCGGCGTCATAACCGGCGACGTACACTTTGCCCTTCATTCCCGCA
>DASSZK010000335.1:0-2097 GCA_035702845.1 Acidimicrobiales bacterium | reverse complement strand
GCCGCGGCCAGGACTGGCGGGGAAGAGCACCCGGTAACCCACTCCACCTACCTCTATCAGTAGCTCAGCCTGGTAGTCGGTACGGTTGGCCCGGTCGATGACGGTGCCGCGCAACGAGCCGATCATGAGCGCCTTGCGCTGGCAGCCGCCGCTGCCAGTGGAGCGAACGCCAAATGGCACAGAGCCAGGGCCAGGGCGTCGGCCATGTCCGGCGGCGACGGCTTACCCGGGAGGCTGAGGAGGGTCTGGACCATGCGTTGGACCTGCTCCTTGCCTGCGTTCCCCCAACCTGTCACGGATTGCTTCACCTCGTTAGGGCTGTACTGCACTACTGGGATGCCGAGTTGAGAGGCGCATGCCAGAGCCAGACCGCTCGCCTGGCCGACGGACATCGCCGTACGGGCGTTGACCTGGAACAGCACCCGCTCCACGACGACCACCTCCGGCTGCGCCCGGGAGAACAAGTCCCGTAACTGGTGCATGAGCGAGCCAAGCCGAAGGGGGAGCTCGTCGTCGGGAGGGGTGGACAGCACCCCGGCGCACACCACCTCGGGACGACCATGCACCTGACGTACTGCTCCGTAACCGCACCTGGACAGACCCGGGTCAATGCCCATAACGAACATCAGTTCGCTACCCTAGCAGGGGCCAGGGCTGTGGGCGCGCATAGCGGGCGCCTGAGCTTCCTACACCTCCACGAGCTCGAGCACCGAGTCGGGGATGTCGAAGTTGGAATAGACGTTTTGCACGTCGTCGTGGTCGTCCAAAAGGTCTATCAGGCGCAAGATCTTCCGGGCGTCGCCCTCATTGTCGATCGGCACAGATTGCGACGGGTGCAGGGTCAGCTCGCCGCTCGCGGGCCAGCCCCGGCCTTCGATGGCGTTGCGCACAGCGGCTAGGTCCGTGGGCGGCGTCAGTACCTCCCAAGCCTCGCCGTTGTCGCGGACGTCGTCCGCCCCTGCTTCGGCAGCCAGCAGCGTCAGCTCGTCCTCGTCCACCTTTGGGTCGCGTGGCACCGTGACGACACCCTTCCTCTCGAACTGCCACGCCACTGCCCCGGGTTCAGCCATCGAGCCACCGTTCTTGGAAAAGATGGCACGGATGTCGGCCCCTGTGCGGTTGCGGTTGTCCGTCAGGCACTCCACGATCACGGCAACGCCACAGGGCGCATAACCTTCGTAGCTCACGCTCTCGTAGCGGACGCCTTCGAGCTCACCGGTGCCCCGCTTTATGGCGCGCTCGATCGTGTCCATCGGTACCGAGGCGTCTCGGGCCTTTTGGAACATGGTGCGCAGCGTCGGGTTGGAGTCGACGTCCCCACCACCCTCGCGTGCAGCTACCTCGACCTGGCGGATCAGCTTGGCGAACAGCTTGCCTCGCGCCTTGTCGAGAGCACCCTTCTTGTGCTTGGTAGTCGCCCATTTGGAGTGGCCTGACATTTTGCTTGTGTCCTTCCGGGTCTGTGCTTGGGAGCCTCTGCACCAAGCGTATTAGCGATGAGCGGCGATCGTGTGCAGGAACAGCTTGTGAAGCCGAGCCTCGCCGACAAGCTCGGGGTGGAAAGACGTGACCAGGACCGCGCCTTCGCTGCACACCACGGGCTTTACTTCGCCGGCGATGTCGACGCTGGCCAAAATCTGTACCGAGGGACCGGTCCTCTCGACTATCGGGGCCCTGATGAACACGGCGCGCACCCGGCACTCGGCGGCTCCTGTGTCTTGGAGGCCCACGATCTCGAGGTCGGCCTCGAAGGAGTCCCGCTGGCGCCCGAAGGCGTTACGCCGTACAGAGATGTCGATAGCGCCGTACGAACCCTGGTCGTCACGGCCGTCCAACACCTCTTTCGCCAGCACGATCATCCCTGCGCACGTCCCCATGACCGGCATGTCGCCGGCTATGCGCTCGGACAGGAGCGGGCCGACACCCGACGTACGCAGCAGCAACGAGATCGTCGTGGACTCGCCCCCCGGGATGATGAGCGCATCGCAGCGCGCCAGGTCGGCCGGAAGCCGTACAGGGACAGCTGCAATGCCTAGGTGGTCGAGCACTTCCATGTGCTCGCGGAAGTCACCTTGAAGCGCCAACACCCCGATCGTG
>DASSZK010000147.1:0-4029 GCA_035702845.1 Acidimicrobiales bacterium | reverse complement strand
CTATGGGCGCGCCATGATCGACGTCCAGGCGTACTTCAAGTGGCTGCGCTGGAATCTCAGCGCGGCGCTCCAAGGTGACGAACTGCCGCCGGCCGTTGAGATGCCGAACGTCCGACGGGGCGAGAAGGTGCCAGCTTGGAGTCTCCCTCCTGGCGTTCCCCAATGGACCTGACGGGCTTCCGGGGCACGGTCATGAGCCCGAGGAGCGCTTAGGCGCCCCTCGGCACCGGGAGGGTGAAGAGGCTCATGAGCTGCTACTGCCCTGCTACTGAACCTTGCCGGACAGGCCGGAGGCAGGCCCACGGGCCATACGCGATACCATCCCTGAGCTGCCCTGATGGACGGAGGCAGACGGGCTGGACGGCCGGGATGCCACCCCAGCATTCATCCTGGCCAGAGCACTACTTGCGGTGACGGGATCCCCCCTAGATGGGTCCACCTTGGACGAGAGCCTGATGCCCCAAGATTGGGGCAAGGAGGCAACGCCAAGTGGAACGACTCCATCACAGCCCAGAGCGGGCCGTCCGCAAGGTGACCGAGGACCAGAGGATGCTCGGGAAGGCCAGACCGCTGACGAGGTGACCAAGTAGGCGCAGTCAAGCCACTGCCGAAGCAATGATGGGCAGGTGGACCGGGGCTGACGTGCCCTATTGAGATCGAGCCGGAAAACGAACCATCCCCTGCTGCCAGAGGCGGCGTAGGACATGCTCGTAGAGCTCGTTGACGGAAGGCGGACAGGCGGCGGCCTCGGCCAAGAGCCGGCCAGCCCTCGGCTTGCTTTTTGGCGACTGCTCAATTGCAGCCGCAGCTGCCTCGGCGAGCTGTGGCTGCGACGCCACAAAAGCCTCAAACGACTCATCGTCACCTTCGGGGTCCTTTTTACGGTGCCACCCGCGTGCGAGCGTGAACACGCCGTGGGCACGGCCGATCTCAGCCATCCTGGCAAAGACGTCCGGGTTCATGTCCCGGGACGTCTTGTTGGCGAAGTCTGATTGCCGGACGAACGTGTCGAGGTCTGGGTCGTCCACTCCAGCCCCCAGGACCTGCTCGAAGATGTGAGCGTGCACGTCGAAGCGGAAGGCCGCACCGTCGCATATAACTGCCCAGGGCACTCCGAAGCGGTCCAGGTACGCGATGAAGGGCTGAAAGTCTTGGTCGCCCCCCACCGCGTAGAAGGCCACATGGAGGTCGTCCGGTTCGCGGTGATGGCGGGCTACCCTGCTCTTGGCGAACCAGGCTGGCAGTGTGGCCTGCTCGGTAGGTCCCTCAAGGAGCACAACGCCTGCCGCGAACAGTAGCGCCCGGGCGTCTGCTGACCAGGCAAGTTCCTTGATCATAGTGCTGGTCCACCGCGTGTCAGCGAGGTCACTGGCGCTCAGTCGGTGGACGCGGGTCGCGCCCGCTTGGACGCTGAAACGGACGACCGAAGCCAGTTGGTCCTTGGCTTCGGCTGGCATCAGGTAGGGAGAGTGGGTCACCAGCAAGCACTGGCCGTCACGGGAACCAAGCTGGGACCGAACGATGCGTTGCCATGGAGGGTGCAGGTTGGTAGCTGGTTCGTCGAGCACAAGGACTTGGTCGGGGTCGCCCACCATGGCCTCCGCTATGGTCAGCGCCTGGGCGACGCCGGTGCCGGCAAAGCAAAGAGGGCGGCCTGGAGTGGTCGCGGGCTCGCCAGCGACAGGGAACACCTCGATCTCCGTAACCGGCTCCAACGTGTCACCGGCGGTGGGCCGCGGTGCCGTGTGCAGTTCGAAGCGTCGCCCCGGGGCCACCGCCTCGAACAGGCCTTGGATGTCGTTATAACGCCTTTGAGCAAGCTGGTCGCCGTTCTTCAGGGTGTGCAGGCGACCAGCGAGGTCTTCGCTTGTCCCGCCATCACCAGCGCCATCGGCCACGGACCTGACCGTTGCTGATACGGTCCCGACCGGGCCTGACGGCCCTAGATAACGAATGCCCCTGTCTAGGGCGGTCGACAGAACGGAGGCCAGGCTGTAGGAGCGGCGGTGGGGGTTGAGCGGGTCGCCGATGGGTACCGGTAGGCCGATGGCGGCCACAAAGGCGCGGTGCGGAGCAGGTGCAACGTTGCTGCTGAGCGGCTGCGATTCGAGACGGACCAGTTCGTTACCTTTCGGGAGCAGCACCTCGATGGTAAAGGGCTTCCGCGGTGGGAGAACCGCGCTATGCGGCGGGCTGTTGGCTCCCATCAGGCGCTGCCTGAGGTCGACAGTGTCCGGTAAGCCGGCCTCAGCCGTCCGCTCCCGCGGCGCGACCACGTTCGTCATGTTCGGCATTGGCGTATTGATGTGCCATGTCAGGGACACGCCCTCGTGGGTGAACTCATAACCGAGGCGCTCTGGAGCAGCTCGACCTCGTGCGCCCACGGCTCACAGGCCCGGGCGATCATCGCGTCCAGGTCACCGAGCGCGGCCTCGACCAGGCGCAGGCGCTCGAGGATGGCGCGAGCGATGAGGGCATGGCTCGTGCCGAAGTTGCCGATGAGCGCTTCGGCTAGTTCGGGGATCTTGGCGCGCATCTTGCCTCGGGCCATCTCGGCCAGCACCTTCGGGTCTGACTCGCCCGCGATCATGGCGCCCAGCATCGCCCGTGCCGACACGGTGGTCAGGCTGGAAGCGACCGAGGACAGCTTGATCGACGCGTCTTCGAGCATCAGCTCCAAGCGGGTCGCGTCCCGGGTGCGGTCACCCATCAGCTGCACCCGGTAACGGGTCAACAGCCGCAGGCGTCGGATGTCGGGCGGCGGGACGAACGAGGGCGCCAACAAGCCGTGCTCGAGTAGCTGGGCGATCCATTCCGCGTCGCGCACATCGGTCTTGCGCCCCGGGACGGCCTTCATGTGCGCCGCGTTCAACAGCCAGCATTCCATACGCGCTTCCAGGCAATAGAAAACCGGCTTCCAGTAAGTCGACGTCGACTCCATCGCCGCGATCGTCACCTCTTCGCCGACGAGCCAGTCGGCCATCACCCCAAGGGCTCGGGTCATCGTCTTGAACGTGCGCGTCTCGCTCCGGCGCCCCCTCGGGCCACCCGGGGTGCGCACGCACACGGTCACCGACTCCTTGCCCACATCGAGCCCTGCCACCCGGTCGAACATCACTTCCATCCCGGCCACTCCTTCCACGTAGACGACAACCATGCGTGCCGCCCAGAAGGCCCTCTGCCAGGAAACAGACCCACGTGCTCGAAGCAACACTCCAACGGCTCCCGAGGACCTCGCGCCATACACGTCTGCGGGCACTCCCGCACCAGTGTGAACCGACGTCGCTGGGCGACCTCCTCATTCTCAGCTCCCAATGCTGCGGCCGAAAGGCCTCATGGAGTTACACGTCTGGCATTGCGGTCCGGGCAACCCCAGACCGTGACCGGTCTGGGGCCCGAAAGGTGGCCGCAACCCGTGGCCGTGAGGAGGCGGGACATGACAAATAACGAGAAGCTGCTTGGACGCTACCGGAGCTTCGACAGCCTCAAGTTGGGCCGCCTGTTGGCGGAGATCGCCGAGGATGCCAAGTCCCTGGACGATGTGGACCGGGCGGCGATAAGAGAAGGCGCCCGGCGCCTAGCGTCGGTCGGGCGAACTTCGCAGCCGAGCGGAACACCGGTAGCCGCCGGACCGCAAGTAGCCCCGCAGCCGGGCCGGTGATGTCGATCAGGCGGCTCTCGCTCGGAGCCGGTTACCGCTACCTGATGGAGTCGATAGCCGCCGGCGACGGCCGTGCCGAGCACTCCTCCAGCCTGACCCGCTACTACGCCGAATCGGGGACGCCTCCGGGCGTTTTCCTCGGGAGAGGGCTCGCCCAGCTCGGCGACGGCCAGGGCATCGCCGTCGGCGCCGAGGTGTCCGAGGAGCACCTTTACCGCATGCTTGGTGAGTGCGCCGACCCTCTCACCGGAGATCCGGTCGGGCGCCGGCCGAACACGTCGCGGCCCCGCACAAGGTCGGGCGGCGGAGCGCCCTCAGGGGGCGCCGCTGCGGCGACCGGAGTGGAGTCGACGCCTGCGACCGGCACC
>DASSZK010000146.1:0-5211 GCA_035702845.1 Acidimicrobiales bacterium | reverse complement strand
GTTCACGTGGCCCTGCTTGCCGCCAGCCTTCTGGTTGCTCCCGGCGTTGTTGTTGCTTGCAGTGTCCCGGTTGCTTGCGGTCGTTTGGCCGCTGGCCCCGCCCTTGTCCGGGCACGCCACGGGGATGGGCCGGGGGAGCAGCTGGGCCGCCCACACCAGGCGCCCGACGTGCCCGCTGACCGGTTCGGGGGTACCGGTTGTGATGCCCATGAAGGCGCTCGAATAGATGTCGTCGCGGCGTACCCCCGGCGGCAGGATCTCGGCCTCGGTCAGCTTGGGCGACAAGGGGTTGTAGAAAGTGCCGTCTTCGCGCACGGCGAGGACGGACTCGTTTTGCAGGCCCAGGGGTGCCTTGAGCACGGCCAGCACGTGCTGGAGCACCCCGAAGGACGCATGATCGTGGGTTCCGGCCTGTATTTCCTGGTCGATCCCCTGAGCAACCCCGCTGGCTTCTGTCAAAAGGGCAGAGCGCGTCTGGTCGACGCTATTGAGCACGGTCAAGCCCAAGGTGATGACGCCCGAAAAAGCCAGGGCTCCCACCACCATGGCGACCATGATCAGGCTTATACGCCTGCGCATATCAGGAGCCCTTCGTCTCCAAGGGGCGGCTCGAAGGCGGCACTGTCGCCGGGCGGCTGCTTCGCCGGGTCAGCCAAGCCTGTAGCCCATCCCCCATACAGTGTTGAGGGGCAGGGCATCGCCCAGTTTTTTGCGCAGCTGGCGCACGTGGGCGTCGACGGTACGGTCGTCCCCGTACCACCCGGGGCCCCAAACGCCGTCGAGGAGCTGCTGGCGGCTGAGGGCACGACCGGGACGCTCGGCGAGGAACTGCAGCAACTGGAACTCCCGAGAAGCGAGGGCCACGACCTCACCGTTGACGCGAGCCTCGCGCCGCACCGTGTCCACCTCGACCTCGCCTGCCATCAGCACGTCAGCACCTTGGCCTTCGTGAGCGGCGCCGTCGGCCCGGCGCAGTATCGCCTTCACACGGGCGACGAGCTCCCTGGGCGAAAAGGGCTTGGTGACGTAGTCGTCCGCCCCCATCTCCAGCCCCACGATCCTGTCCACCTCCCCGTCGCGGGCGGTGAGCATGAGGACCGGCAGGTTTTTAGCGGACCGCACCCTCCGGCATACTTCCAGGCCGTCCATGCCTCCTGGCAGGCTGACGTCGAGGATGGCCAGGCGCGGCCGTTCCCGGTCGATCGCTGCCAGGCCGGCTTCCCCTGTGCCCGCCTGCACCACACGGAAACCCTCGCGCCGCAGGTACATGTCGACGAGGTCGGCAATGTTGGGGTCGTCCTCTACTATGACGATGGTGCCCTGGTCGCTGGCCACGCAGCCAGCATGCCACGGCTGGCGCCGGTGCATGCGCATGGTGCCGCCTCTGTTCGTGCCACTGTGAGGGGCCGTCTTATTGGTGACGGCTCGACGAGGCCTGCCCGCTACGCTGAGGGCCAGATGGTCACCTATCTGGACACGATCCTGGCTGCTCACAGGCAGGGGGCGCGCAGCGGTACCCGCGACCTCGCCGACTTGGCGCGGCAAGCCAAGGTTATGCCTGCGGCACGAGGGTTTGCCGCGGCACTGACGGCGGGCAAGGGCTCGGGCCGGGTTGCCGTCATCGCCGAAGTCAAACGACGTAGCCCCTCCAAGGGCGACCTTGCACCCGACCTGGTTCCGAGCATCCTCGCCAAGTCCTACGAAGCCGCTGGGGCCGCCTGCCTCTCGGTGCTCACAGACGAGCAGTTCTTCGGTGGCTCTGTCGCCGACCTCAAAGAGGCCCGCCAAGCCGTCGGGCTCCCGGTGCTGCGAAAGGACTTCACGGTCTGCGCCGCCGACGTGCTCGATGCGCGGCTCATGGGCGCCGACGCGGTCCTACTCATCGCCAGCGCCCTCGATGACTCCGAGCTCCCAGATCTGGTGGCTCTGGCAACGGAGGTGGGCATCGACGCCTTGGTGGAGGTGCACGACGAGGCGGAGGCCGAGCGAGCACTGCGCGCCGGGGCGACGCTCATCGGGGTCAACCAGCGTGACTTGTTCACTTTCCAGGTCGACACCCGCCGCGCCGCCAGGGTGGGCCGGCACCTCCCTGGAGACGTCGTGCGGGTGGCCGAGTCGGGGATAAAGGGTGCCGCCGATGTCGAGGAGCTGGCTGCGGCGGGTTTTGACGCCGTCCTCGTCGGCGAGGCCCTGGTTACAGCGCCGGACCCAGGCGCAGCATTGCGAGAGCTCGCCGGAGCGGGAGCCTGAGCGGTGCACGTAAAAATATGCGGGACCACATCCGAAGACGACGCTCTGCTGGCTGTGGCGATGGGGGCGAACGCCCTGGGGTTCATCTTCGCGCCCTCACCTAGGCAAGTCACTGTCCAGCTTGTGGCCGATATCGTCAAGCGCCTCCCCCGCGAAGACGTCCTCACGGTGGGCGTGTTCAAAGACGAGGCTCCCCAGCGCGTGGTTGAGATGGTCTACGCCGCCGGCTTGCAGGCCGCACAGTTGCACGGTCACGAAAGCGCGGCCGAAGTGCGTTGGGTGCGCCAACGGGTCCCGATGGTCATAAAGGCGTTGCCGGCGGGCGACCCCCGGGTCGCCCGGGCGGACGAGTACGAGGCGGACGTGATCATGCTCGACGCCAAGAACCCAGGTTCAGGCAAGGTGTTCGACTGGCAATTGGCGGGGGAGCTGCCAGAGGGTCAAAGGCTTCTCCTCGCTGGTGGCCTCGACGCGTCGAACGTCGCCAGCGCGGTGCGCCAGTTGAAACCGTGGGGGGTGGACGCGGCCTCGGGCGTCGAATCGTCCCCAGGCGTAAAAGACCCGATGAAATTGAAAGCCTTCGTCGAAGCGGCCCGCAACGCCGCCCCCCGGGCTGGTACCGGCGCGGGTACGCAGGCGGGCGGTGCCGACGTTGCTCCAGGTGGCCCCTACGACTGGGCAGATGACGAATAAAGAGCGCCCCCGGCTGCAAAAAAGGACTGATAATTGGCTCTGGTAAACGATCTTTGTAGCTGTGGGCGGCGTACGTCGTGGCGCCTCAGCCCGATGAACAGCGGGCAAATAAGGCTGGCGGCAGCGTGAGCGCCGCACCCTTGATGGGCCCCCCGGACGACAGCGGGCGTTTCGGCGAGTTCGGTGGCCGGTTCGTCCCCGAGGCGCTCGTGCCTGCGTGCCTCGAGCTCGAGCAGGTGTTCCGGGAAGCTTGGTCCGACCCGCAGTTCCGCTCACGCTACGACGACGTCCTCCGTGACTACGCCGGGCGCCCGTCTGCCCTCACCGAGTGCAAGAACCTCTCTGCGGCGCTGGGTGTGCGTGTGCTGCTAAAGCGCGAGGACCTAAACCACACCGGCAGCCACAAGATAAACAACGTGGTGGGCCAGGGATTGCTCACGATGCGTATGGGCAAGACCCGCATGGTGGCGGAAACCGGGGCAGGCCAGCACGGCGTGGCTACGGCAACGGCGGCGGCTCTGTTCGGCCTGGAATGCGTGGTTTACATGGGCGAGGTGGATATGGCCCGCCAGGAGCTGAACGTGTTCCGGATGCAACTTCTGGGTGCCGAGGTCCGGGGCGTGAGCTCGGGGAGCCGTACGTTGAAAGACGCAGTAAATGAGGCGCTGCGCGACTGGGTGGCGACTGTAGGGGACACCCACTATTGCCTTGGCTCGGTGATGGGGCCCCACCCGTTCCCGTGGATGGTACGGGAGTTCCAGTCCGTCATCGGTAACGAAGCCCGTGAACAATGCCGGGAACTGCTCGGTGGTGCCGACCCCGACTTTGTAGTGGCGTGCGTGGGCGGCGGTAGCAACGCCGCCGGTACCTTCGCCGGCTTTGTCGGCACGCCGGCAAAGTTGGTCGGCGTCGAGGCAGCCGGTGGCGCTGCCCTCGGCCCCAAGGGCGTGCCCGGTGTGCTCCACGGCATGCGCTCTTACCTGCTCCAGGATGAGTTCGGCCAGGTTTTGGAGGCCGAATCCATATCTGCGGGGCTCGATTACCCCGGTATCGGCCCAGAGCACGCTCACCTCGCTGACGTCGGGCGGGCAAGTTACGGGTCGGCGACAGACGAAGAAGTCCTCGATGCCCTCAAGCTCCTGGCTCGCACGGAAGGCATAATCCCCGCTCTGGAACCGTCGCACGCACTGGCATGGCTGGTGAAGGCGACGCGCAGCGGGGAGGTGCCCGAGGGCGCCACTGTATTGCTGACGATGTCCGGGCGGGGCGACAAAGACGCCGAACAGGTCATGAACTTGCTGGGGGGCCGGCTGTGAGCCCACGCATGAGCGAGAGCATCGAACAGACGCTCCGCAAGTCACGCGATGCAGGCAGGAAGCTCCTTGTCCCTTACGTGACGGGTGGCTTGCGAGAGGACTGGACCGACCTGCTCTTAGCCATGGTCGATGCCGGCGCCGACGCGGTAGAGGTTGGCCTGCCGTTCTCCGACCCCATGATGGACGGCCCCACGATCCAAGAAGCGTCGACGGTGGCACTGGCCCGGGGCACAACGCCGGCGTCGATCTTCGCGGACTTGCGTGCGGTGGAGGTACACGTTCCCCTCATTGCCATGACATATACGAACTTGGTCCTGCGGGCCGGCACGAAGCGGTTCGCCAACGAGCTCGTTTCGGCCGGTATTAAAGGCGCGATAGTCCCCGACATGCCCTTGGAGGAATCGAGCTCTTGGGAGAGCGACGCCGCCGGGGAGGGGGTCGAGACGGTACTGCTGGCGGCGCCGGTCACCCCTGACGAGCGGTTGGCCGTAATTTGCGAGCGCACACACGGGTTTGTTTACGGGGTCAACTTGATGGGCGTCACAGGGGAGCGCAAGACGCTGGCCGATAGCTCGGGTATCCTGGCCAAGCGGCTGAAGGCGGTAACCGACAAGCCGGTGATCATGGGCTTCGGTATATCGACCCCCAAGCAAGCTGCCGACGCTGCCGCCCCCGCCGATGGCGCAGTGGTGGCTTCCGCTCTCATGCGCCAGGCCATCGACGGCGCCAGCGCCGAGGAGATCGGGGCCTCCGTGGCTGCTTTCAGGTCTGCGCTGGACGCCCTCTAGACCGTAGATCTTCCCCAAAAATTTCCCCGGTGGGGAAGATCTTGGGGAAGATCCTGGGGAACGTCGCTCGCAAGATCAGGGGTATGACTCCACATGCCCCGATCAGCCCCGCCGGCGCCCATCCCATGGACGCCGTAGCGAGGGCTCTCAGCCACGACTGGTCC
>DASSZK010000101.1:0-11733 GCA_035702845.1 Acidimicrobiales bacterium | reverse complement strand
TGGACCGCCGGGTAGGAGCCGGCGGTCTCGATGTCATCGGCCGAGATTTCTTCGATCCGGTCCACGCTCGACTGCGAGATCGCCAGCTGCTCCTTGCCCACCCGTACGAGCAAAAGAGCCTGGTCCTCGTCGCGCTCTTTCTCCTCCTCCTCGTCGTCGATGCCAGTGCCGACGCGGTCCTGTGCCGCCCTGCCCCGGTGGGACAGGCCGATGGTGTGAGCCAGGCCGGCCACGTCCAAGATGACGGCCACGCGGCCGTCGCCCATGATCGTGACGCCCGCAAGTGCGGCGATCCCCTTCAACTGGTCGCCGAGAGGTTTCACGACGATTTCCTCGGTGTCCTGTACGTCTTCAACCACCAGGCCGAAGGCCTGGCCGTCTGCCTGCACGACGACGATCGTTGTCTGCCCCGCGCTGGTCGGTGGGCCGCCGAGTTGCTCTGACAGGTCCACCAGAGGCAACAGGCGACCTCGCAAGCGGTACACGGGAGCCCCCCCGACCCGCCCGACGCGGGCGTCGCTGTCGCTGTCCAGGCGTACCAGTTCGAGGAGGTTCACTTGGGGCAGGGCATAGCGCTGCCCGGCGCTGGTGACGATCAAGGCGGGGATTATGGCCAAGGTCAGGGGGATCTTTATGGTGACCGTGGTCCCTTGCCCCGGGACGCTCGACAGGTCGATTACCCCGCCGATCCGCTCGATATTGGTCTTCACCACGTCCATGCCCACGCCGCGGCCTGAGACCTTGGTCACTTCCGGCGCGGTGGAGAACCCGGGCATGAACAAAAGGTCCGTTACTTGGCGCTCGGTGAGAAGCGCTGCCTGCTCGTGCGTAACCAGGCGCCGCTCGATGGCGGTCGCCCGCACTTTTTCAAGGTTTATCCCGCCCCCGTCGTCGATGACCTCGATGTTGACCCGACCACCTTCGTGGAAAGCTCGCAGCAGTAGGCGCCCTTGCGCCGGCTTGCCCGCAGCAACCCGAGCCTCGGGTGTCTCGATCCCGTGGTCCACCGAGTTGCGCACCAGGTGGGTGAGCGGGTCGCGCACAGCCTCGATAATGGTGCGGTCCAGCTCGGTTTCCTGCCCGTCCATCTCGAGGCGTACCTGCTTGCCGCAGGCGAGGGCCAGGTCCCGTACCGTGCGCGGGAACAGCGACCAGACGTTCATTATCGGCTGCATGCGGGTCTTCATAACTCGTTCCTGCAGCTCGGAGGTGATGAGGTTGAGCCGTTGGGTCGGAGCTGTGAGCGGAGACTCAGACTGGGTGGCTACGAACTGGAGGATCTGGTTGCGCGCCAGCACCAGCTCGCCCACGAGGTCCATCATCTCGTCGAGGACGCCGACGTCGACTCTGACGTTGGCCTCGCTCACCACCGGCGCCCGAACGTCGGCGGCCGGCTCGCTTGCCACCGACGGGGCAGCGGCAGCGGCCGCGGGCACCACGGGGGCGGGCGTGCTCAGGGGGCCCGCCTCGTCTGGCTCAGATGCCGGCAGTGCGGCGTTTTTCGGCGCTCTTTTGGCGGGCGCCTTGCGAGCCGGTGCTGCTGCCGGTGCCGGAGCCACATCTCCGGGTGAAGACAGGGCCACGAGACGAGCAATGAGCGTCTCGTCATCGCGGCGGCGTTCGCGCCCGGTCGCCTCTATATCAGCCAGGATCGCCTTGAAAACATCGACCAGCTCGAACAGGGCTCCAGTGCGAGACTGGTCCAGGGCCAGTTCCCCGTCGCGCACTTTGGCCAGCAACGACTCGCCGGCGTGCGCGACGCGTTCGAGTGCTCCAAAGCCGAGAAAGCCGCTCACTCCCTTCACGGTGTGGACAGTGCGGAATATCGAACGCAACCGCTCGGGGTCATCGGGCGCTTCTTCCAGCGCCACCAGGTCGAGGTCGAGCTGCGCGAGGTTTTCGTGGCTCTCCATCAAGAACTCGCGGATCACCTCCTGGTCGACGCTGTCGGCTCCGTCTTCGTTTGCGGCCATCTGCCGTTACCTCCGTAGCCCGTTCCCTCGCGGGAAGGTCGATGTTCCAAGCGCTGAACCAGAACGCGCGAGACCTAGGAGCTTCAAATCTTGAAGCGGTTGACCAGGCGCGTCAGCGACGCAGCCATGTCGGTGAGCTCTTGCGCCGAGGTACGGCTCTGCTCTGCGCCGGCTCTGGTGTTCTCGGCCATCTGCACTACATTTTCGATGTTGCGGCCGATCTGTGAGGTTGCTGATGCCGCCTCGTTGACGTTGACAGCGATCTCGTTCGTCGTAGCTGTCTGCTGCTCGACGGCAGTTGCGATGCTGCCCTGGATGGCCGCGATCCTCTCTATGATCGCCGTTATCTTGGCGATGGCCTCGACTGCGCCGCCCGACGAGGTCTGGATGGCCTCGATCTTGGCGGAGATGTCCTCAGTGGCCTTGGCCGTCTGCTTGGCCAGTTCCTTCACTTCGTTGGCCACCACGGCGAAGCCCTTGCCGGCGGCGCCCGCCCTGGCTGCCTCGATGGTGGCGTTCAGGGCGAGGAGGTTGGTCTGCTGGGCTATGCGGGTTATTACCTGGATGATCTTGCCGATGTCGGCCGAGGACGCACTCAGGTCCTTGATCGTCTCGTTGGTCCCTGCGGCCACGCGTACGGCTTCGGTGGCGACGTTGGCCGCGTCGTCGGCGTTGCGGGCTATTTCTTGGATGCTGGCCGACATCTCGGTGGCGGCAGTGGCGACAGTCGTGCTCTGGCGGTTCACCTCTTCGGCTCCGGCGGCAGCGTCGTGGCTATGCGAAAGGGTGGCGTCGGCGTTGCCGAGCAATTGGGTGCTCGTCGCCGCCAGCTCCTCAGCCGCTCCGGCAAGCGAGATGGCGCTCTCGTTTATGGTGCGGAAAGAGCGGCGCAGCTCGTTGACCAGGCGCGCAAGCCCCTCGCCCACTTGGCCGATCCCGTCCGCGCCCTTTACCGTCACCTCGCGGGTGAGGTCGCCCGCGCTCATGGCGGCCACAACTTCTAGCAGCTCGTCCACCTTGGTCTTCAGCTCTGCGGCGGCTACCCGTTCACGCTCGGCCGCCTGGATGCGCCCGAGCGCGTCGGAGACGGTCTGCTTACCCTGACCGGTCAGGGGTGACGTCCCGTTGGCTACGTCGCCAACGTGCGCGAACAGGTCGGCGATCGTCTGCAGCGTGGACAGGCGTTCGGGGCTTTGTCCAAGTGGTTCTTTGTCGAACAATTCGATGAGCCCGGCAAACTTGTTACGTTTCGCGACCGGGATGAACAACGCTGCCCCGAAGCCGGCGTCCTTGGCTGCCCGGGCCCGGGCGCACTCGGGGTACATGGCGAGGTCGTCGACGGCGGTGATCTCACGTGAGCGCCACGCCCGCCCGATGAGCCCGTCGGTCTCGGAAAATGTAGCCGCCCTGCTCGCGTCGTCGAAGTCGCCCGGCGCCTGGCCAGAGGCCGCTACGAAGTGCAGCCGGCCGTCTCCGTCGACGGCCCAGTACGCGTCGTAGCCCACATCGAGTGCCTGGCGCGTCGCGATCAGAGCCTTCATGACGAATGCTTCCGTGTCCGACGCATCGCGCATGGCCGCAACGACCGCTCTCAGCGCGGCTAGATCCCCCTTGCCTGCCTGCTCGCCGGCGCCGGCCCCGGGGACGACGACGCCCGAGAGCATCGCCGCCAGGCTGGCGCCGGAGGAAGGATGGTGAGCTTCGGGCAGGGATGGGAGAGAGCCCGGGCTCTCCGCAGCGTCTGGCTGCTCCGCCGTCATGCCGGCGCCGGAATTCCGGCGCGGCAGCGGGGTGTGGCCGGCGTTGCCGTTGCTCGACCGGTTTGTGCTCGTAGCCATCTCCTACCTCCCTGTACAGGCCCCTCGCGCCGGGCGCGAGGCGCCGAATGGCCGTGTGTACACGCCATACCGCCGTCCTTTTCGCGGTGGCCTAACTATCGGCACCGCACCGGGGCGTCCTGAGGAGTCCAGGGTTAAAGCGCTGCGTGCGGGCGTCATAAGGTGAAACGAGAAACCAGGCGGTTTGGCGCTCCAGCCATCTGCGAAAGCTCCTGTGCCGCGGCCGCCGCGGCCGCCGCGGCCGCCGCGGACGACTGGCGGTTGATTTCTTCGCGCCGGCTTGGGGGGGACAAAAGGCAAGTAATGGGGCAAGTCGCCTAAGCTGAGGGCTCGCATGGCGGGGGGACCCTCTCCTAAAGGAGTGAGCTAGGCGGAGTGGAACCGCTCTTCAGTGGCGCAGGAGAGGTCGCTCAAGTAATGGCGGGCTGGGACTGGCCGTCGACTGCCGTCGGCGCGCCGGAGTCGTGGCCACTGCCCTTGCGCACCATGGTGCGCGTCCTGCTCACCTCGCGCTTTTCCATGTGGTTGGGATGGGGCCCGGAGCTGAGCTTCTTCTACAACGACGCCTACAGGCGCGACACCCTGGGCGTGAAGCACCCCTGGGCGCTCGGGCGCCCGGCCAGCGAGGTCTGGGCCGAGATCTGGCCCGATATCGCCCCCCGTGTCGATGCGGTGATGAGCCATGGCACCGCCACCTGGGACGAGGACCTGCTGCTGTTCCTCGAGCGCAGCGGTTACCGCGAGGAGACCTACCACACGTTCTCCTACAGCCCTGTCCCCGACGCAGATGGCCAGGTCGGCGGCCTCCTGTGCGTGGTTACAGAGCAGACCGAGCGGGTCATCAGCGACCGCCGCATGGCCACCTTGCGCCGGCTTGCATCCGGCCTCGCCGGAGTCCGCGAGGAGGCCCAGGTGCTGGAGGTCGTCCGCTCCAACCTGGCGGCTAACGGTAAGGACCTGCCCTTCGCACTCCTTTATCTTTCCGAGCCCGACGGTACGGCACGATTGGCCTGCGCCAGCGGGCTCCCGGCGGGCCACCCGGCGGCGCCGGCACAGATCCATCCCGGCGGGCCCGCGGCGGCGTGGGGGCGGGTATCGGCCGCCCGCGGACCAGTAATCGTGGAGAACCTGGAAGAGCGCTTCGGCCCCATGCCCGACGGCGCCCTCGGCCGGCCCCCCACGACCGCCGCGTTGGTGCCCCTCTCAGAACACGGCCAAGGCGAAGCGGCGGGCTTCCTCGTCGTCGGGCTGAACCCTTTTCGCCGGTTCCAAGCAGGTAGGCCCTACGACGGTTTTCTCCAGTTGCTCGCCGGCCAGATCGCTGCAGGGATCGCCGCCGCCCGCGCCTACGAGGCAGAGCGCAGGCGCGCCGAGGCACTTGCCCAGCTGGACCGGGCAAAGACGGAGTTCTTCAGCAACGTGAGCCACGAGTTCCGCACGCCGCTCACGCTTATCGTCGGGCCGGCGGAGGACATCCTCGATGACGACGGCGGGGGGTTGCCCCCTGAGCAGGTGGCGCGCTTGGAGGTCATTCGTCGCAACGCACGCCGCCTACGCCGTCTGGTCAACGACATGCTCGACTTCGCCCGCATCGAAGGCGGCCGAATGCAGGCCGAGACCCAACCGATCGACCTGGCCGAGCTGACCAGCGACATCGTGGCCTCATTCGCTCCCGCCATCGAGCGGGCTGGCCTAAACCTGGTCGTCGAGTGCCCACCGATCAGCCGCCCGGTCCTGGTGGACCTGGAGATGTGGGAGAAGATCGTCCTCAACCTCGTTTCGAATGCCCTGAAGTTCACCCTTCAAGGCACGGTCAGGGTGAGCCTGGCCGAGACGGCGCAGGGGGTGCGCCTGGAGGTCTCCGACACCGGTGTGGGAGTCGGGCCGGACCAGTTGCCCTTGTTGTTCCAGCGCTTTCACCGGGCTCCCAACCGGGTGGCCCGCTCTCACGAGGGGACCGGTATCGGCCTGGCTCTCGTCTATGAGCTCGTACGCCTGCACGGGGGGTCGGTGGCTGCGACAAGCGAGCTGGGGAGAGGTTCGATCTTCACGGTCGACCTGCCCTTCGGAGAGCGCGCAAGCGTGGCCGGCCCGAGCCAGCGCGACGGCTCTTCGCGCCAGGCCTACCTGGAGGAGGCATTGTTGTGGGGCCTGCGCCTCCCGGTGCAAAACGCCCCGAGCGCCATAAAGCGCCGGGATGGTGCCACCGTGCTTGTGGTCGAGGACAACGCCGACATGCGCGCCTACTTGGTCCGGTTGTTGACGCCGCATTGGGACGTGCTGAGCGCCGCCGACGGGGACTCGGCGCTGCGTCTGGCTCGCGACCAGCACCCAGACCTCGTGCTCACCGACGTCATGATCCCGGGCCTCGACGGTTTCGGCCTGCTCAAGGCTCTGCGCTCCAGCCAGGGCACGGCTACCGTGCCCGTGATCTTCCTGTCGGCTCGTGCCGGTGAAGAGTCGGCGGTGGAGGGCTTGGAGGCAGGGGCGGACGACTATCTCGTCAAACCTTTCTCCGCCTTGGAGCTGTTGGCGAGGATCCGGTCCAACCTGGAGCTGGCTCGTCTGCGCAACCGGGCCGCGGCGTCCCGGGCGGCGTTGATCGAATCGCTGCGCGAGGGTGTCGCCGTGCTGGACGCCGCGGGCATGGTGCTCGAGGTCAACGCGGCGTTCTCGGAGATGCTCGGACTGAGCCGCCAGGACCTGCCTTGCAGTCCCCCTTATCCGTGGCTCCCCGACTCGGCGGCCGACCCCTCGGGTTTCGCCGACGAGGTTGCCCTCTGGGAGAGCATCCTGGCCGACGGGCACTTCAACGGCATCATGCGAGCACGCCACCCAAATGGCCGTGAGCTCACCGTCGAGGCCTCGGTTACCTCCGTCGATGACGACACGGAAAGGCGTTTCGTCCTTGCCGTCCGGGACGTAACAGCCGAGGTCCAGGCGGCCGAGCGCGAGACCGCCCTGGCCCGCTTCGGCATACGTCTCGCCGAAGCCACCGGGGAAGCAGAGGTCGAACAGGTGGGCCGAGCCGAGCTGGCGGAGCTGTTCGGGGCCGCATCGACTCAGATCGTGTGGGAGGTCGAACGGGCCAGCGACGAGGGCGGCCGCCGACCGGTCGCCGGCCCCGCAGCCCGCGCTCCCGGCTCGTCGCCGGGCGAAGGTCTTGACCCCCTGGACGATGCTTCGGTGGAGGCCCTTGCCACGGCGCGCAGTTCGGGGCGCGTTGTGATGGTGATGAGCGGGAACGCGGACGGGCCCGCCGAGGAGGCCTTGTGTGTAGGGATGGCCGCACCCCTCGAGCCGGCAGCTCGCAGCGGCGCCCTATGGGTCGGTTTCCTCCGCTCTCGCCGGATCAGCGCCGAGGACCGCGCTCTGTTCGGTGTGCTGTGCGGGTACCTGGGCCAGGCGTTGCGCCGAGCCCAGCTCTTCGACGACAGCAAGGCGGTGGCCACCGCCATGCAGCGCTCCATCTTGGGCCCTAGCGACACGCCGCCGACCGTCGCTGTTTGTTATGCGCCCGCTGTACAGCCTCTCGAGGTGGGCGGTGACTGGTACGACGCCCTGGAGCTGTCCAACGGTCGCATCGGCCTGGTGGTGGGGGACTGCGTGGGCCGTGGGCTGCACGCCGCGACCGTCATGGGGCAGCTTCGCAGCGCCTGCCGGGCGATGTTGTTGCAGACCGCCTCGCCGGCCCAGGTGGTCAGCGTCCTCGACACTTTCGCCGAGCGAATACCCGGGGCCATGTGCACGACCGTGTTCTGTGCGGTGGTCTCCGTCCAGGACGACTCGATCCGTTACTGCAGTGCCGGTCACCTTCCTGCCGTGATGGCCAGCTTTGACGGCGTGGCCAAGCTGCTTTCCCAGTCCCGGTCGCTACCCTTGGGCATCTTCCCAGGTGTGGCGCGCCGCGAGTCTGCCGACAGGCTCAGCCCCGGTTCTGTGCTCGTCCTGTACTCCGACGGCCTTGTCGAGCGCCGAGGGGAGACCCTGGACATCGGCATAGGGCGCCTCGTCGATGCCGTCGGCGAGGGCCGCGCCCTCGGGACGGAGGCGCTGGCTACCCATCTCACCCGGTCCTTACTGCCCCAAGAGGACCAGCGCGACGACGTCGCCCTCGTGGTCTACCGCCACCCCGGCAACGTTGGCGCCCTGAAGTTCTCGATCGTCATCGACGCCTTGCCCGGCCAACTGGCGCCGCTGCGTTCCAAGCTCAGCCAGTGGTTGCGCCAATCAGGTGTGCCGCGACATCTCAGCACGGAGGTCCTCGTTGCCTGTGGCGAGGCCGCAAGTAACGCGGTAGAGCACGCTTATGGGCCGACGCCACCCCCCGGGGCATCGGTGAGCGTGGAAGCGAGCGCCTTGCCGGAAAGAGTAGAGGTACGTGTACGCGACCATGGGCGCTGGAAGGCGGCATCGGCTCCGGGTGACCGGGGCCGGGGCACGACGATCATGAAAGGCCTCATGGACGACGTCGCTGTCCTAAGTGGCGAAGACGGTACGGAAGTTGTCCTAGTAAAGGAGCTGGCTGTTGCCTGAAGGTCTGGCCATCGACTATCACGACAGTGGCGGGGAGGCGGTAGTCGTCAAGGTCCGCGGGGAGGTCGACATCGCCAGCGTTGACGAGTTTCGACGCGCGGTGTCGGCGGCCCCGACCGAGCGGCCGCTGGTGGTCGACGTGGACGAGGTCGACTACCTGGACAGTGCCGGCGTGGCTGTCCTGTTCCAGCGGGCGAAGTCCGGGCCCCTCGAGGTCGTCGCCGGTCCTCGCTGCCCCGTGCGCCGGGTGCTCGAGGTCGTCGCTCTCGACCAGCTGGCAACCCTTCGCGAACCCCGTACTTAGGGCGTACTGCTTGTCACAGGCACCCCGAAAGGGTGTTAGGGCTCCGGCAGGAAGTGCTTGCCCAACGTGCCCAGCTGGCCTTGGTAGTTGGAGCCCGCGTCGGCGCCGTAGAGCTTGGCCGGCGGGCAGACCATGTGCTCGAAGGTGAGCTTGCACACCTGCTGGCCGTGCTCGATCATGAACGGCACGTCGTGGGCCCGGACCTCGAGTGCCGCCCTGGATCCTTCCAGCGTACCCGAGGGGTCGTAGCCGAAGCCGGGGTCGAAGAACCCTGCGTAGTGAGTACGCAGTTCGCCGCTGGTTGGGTCGTAAGCCGTCATCTCGCACGCAAGCGATGGCGGTACCCGCACCGCCTCGCGCGACAGCAGCAGGTAAAAGCGCTCGGGCGCCAGCAGGGCCCTGCCGTCCTCCACGGGCACGGGGTCCCAGTAGTCGGGTGCCCGGTGTGCCCGTGCCTTGGACATGTCCAGGGCCAGCGTGTGCTCCTTGGCCCGGTACCCGACGCTGGCACCGTGCTCGCCCCGCAGATCCAGGCTGAGAAAAAGCCCGTCCCCCGTGCTGAGCTCGTCGGCCCGGGCTGGGCGGTTATCGATGAACAGGAGCGGTTCACGCTCGTGCGTGGCCCTCACCTCGTCGTCGTCGAGGCGGCTGCGCCCCACCGCCAGGCGGAGCTGGTTGAGGCTGAGGCCCTGGCGCACCCGCACGGCGAACGACAGGGGCACTATCTCAACCCACAAAGGGCCCCGGTAGCCCTCCGCCACCTCGTCGAAGCGGTAACTGAAATCGGTGATGACCCGGGTGAAAACGTCGAGGCGCCCAGTGGAGCTCTTCGGGTTGGCGCGGGCCCGTACGAACCCGGGTAGGCGCAGGCTCTCTACCAGGGGGACGAGGTACGGGCGCCCGGTCTCGAGCACTGCCCCGTCGCCGCGCAGGTCGAGCTCGTCGACGATGAAGCCCCGCACCTTGTCCTCCACGGCCTTGTCCCCCGGGAGAAAGCTGCAGCGCACCCGGTACGCCCGCTCCCCAAGGCGCAGGTCCAAGCTGGCGGGCTGGATGTTGGAGACGGGCAGTTCCACGGGACCAGGATCAACCCACCCCGCTGCCAGGGCTTCCGCGATCATCTGGCTGGGCAGGACGCCGGCGTGCTGAGAGCTCAGCTCCGCCAGGGCTTGAGGACCGGGCACGCCTGGACATGGTAATGGCCACCGGCCGCGGCCCGTACCTATGTTGCCGACGCCTTGGCGCCGCTGCGCGGGCGCCCTTTGGACTTACGCGCCCTGTGCGGTTTGGCCCTGTGCGGTTTGGCCCTGTGGCTCTTTCGGAGCAGGTGCGTCTTTTTGACTTTACGCATGGGGTGCAGGGATCTGTGGCCTTTTGTAACGGGCCCGAACGGGGTGAGGCGCGTGGTGGCCCGCGCTGTCTCCTGCGACGGGTCAGGGTCCACGGAGCCCTGTGGCACTGCCGTCGCCACCGCCACCAGGGTTTCCGGCGAGTGGCTGGTGACGGACACCGAAACGGTGTACGTGAGCGAACGACCGGGCCAAAGGGCGGCCACGGACCAGTCGACGGGCCCTCCGCCTTGTTGTGACGGCGACCCGGACGCCGACAGGATCTGGGTTTCTTTCCCCAGTTGGAGGGAGACCGCAAGGTTACTGGCTGCATCGGGGCCGTCGTTGGCCACCGTTAGCGTGTAGGTGAAGGGCTTCCCGCTCTTGGCGGACTTGGGGCCCGACAAGCCGACCACGACATGGGAGCTGGCTGGGAGCACCGTGATCGCTTGCTGGACTTGCTGGGCTGGTTGCCAACCTGAGCCTCCGCCCTGGTTTGCGTCCACCACGCAGGTACCGGTGCCGATGAAGCCGACGATACCGCTGTCGTTGATCGTGCACGCCCCCGGGCTCGAAGCGGCATCGATCGAGAAGGCCACCGCCAACCCCGAACTGGCCGTGGCGCGGGGGGTGTAAAAACCGCCCACGCGTACAGGACTCGGGTTAGCGGTATCGAAGTTGAGCGTTTGTGCCTGCGCCGGCGTTGTGCCAGTTGGCCCAGGGGAGGAGACCGCAAAAACGGTGCCCGTCATCTGCGCTAAGTCGGGGTATGTCGAGCCGGTGATTGTCACCGTCGCACAAGTGCCATCTGCAGACCAGCTCACTGCCGATGCAGGCGATACCGGCTCCCACCACCCGAACCCTCCACCGTTTGCCGCATTCGGGTCCCACCAGTCCAGCTCATCGCCACTTTGCAACCCGCACTCCGTGAACGTCAACGATGCAAAGGTGCTGTCGGGGCTGACCATAACGTCGAAGTAGTGGTCCGAACTGGCGAAGGCGGGGGCAGTACCCTCCGGGTCCGAGTTGTACTCCCCCACGGTTACAGTCCCTGTGCCTCCTCCCCCGGTACCGGTTGCGCTGAGAAGACCGTCGGTAGTGGTGGCCGACCCCGGTCCCGTGCCCACGTTTTGCATGTTCCCCCAGGCCGTGCTGAAGCTGATAGTGGGCGCGTCACCCGGGCTGAGGGTCACGACCTGGTCGTCAAGGCCCGTGACCGTCGCGATGTTCCCGTACACAGGGGGATTGGTAAAAATCGGTGACCCGACCGAAATGTCATATGTCCCGGGCGGCAGGGCCGTGGTGCAGGAGGCCTGTTGGCCACCGCCGTCCACCAATCCGTCGGTTTTTGACCCGCCGCTAACGGTACATAGGGGCGCCCAGGGGCCCAGCGCTTGGTTTGAGACCATCACGACCGCACCATTGACGGACTCGTTGTCCCAAATCGCTGTCCCTGCCACGCAATCACAGGGCGCTTCTGGGCCGCCGACGTCTACCGTCAATAACGGTTCGGCCCCAGAGTTGAAGCTCACCGAAGCTTGGTCGCCGGGTTTGACGTTTATGGACTGGGGATTTGTGCTCGTCACATACGCCGTACCCACCACGGTCCCGAGGGAGTTGGTGAGGTTGAACGGTGAGGGCACCTGCACGTTGTATGTCCCAGGTGGCACGACAACAGTGCACGACGCAGCCTGGCCCCCGAGGCTGTCCACTGTGTCTTGGCCGCCCTCTACCTGGCATGAAACGGCAGTACC
>DASSZK010000359.1:0-2807 GCA_035702845.1 Acidimicrobiales bacterium | reverse complement strand
TGACCACTTGGCGGAAGCGCGGATCCACCGGCCCATTGCGCAGAGCGCTGAGCGTGGAGGCCACCAGGCCGCGCCCGTCGATGGCACCGACCGGGGGCCGGTCCACGAAATACGGCGGCATGGCGCCGGGAATTGGCCTGTACGGCGGGCAACCTTTCATAGGGGGGACCTTTCTTGCCCAGTCTCGAAGACAGAGGACGGCTCGAAGACAGGAGACGGCTCGAATGCGGCCAGTGTCGGGTCGCGGCTCAAAATGGGTAGCTGGACAGCGGGATCAGAGCCTGTCCCTTCCCGGGAAAATGGGGGGCCGAGCCCTCGGGCGCGGTCGTTGGCGAGACGCGCAGCGCTTTCTTCCGAGCGGACCGCCGGCCAGTCCCTTGTTTCGGACAGCAGGGGGAGCTCGGCTAGCACTGGGGGCAGCTTTCCCCAGAACAGCAGAGCCGTCCCCGAAGGTAGGGTGCGAACCTGGTCGGCGCGAAGCACTGGCTCATTGGCCCAGGAAGTGCTCCGGGAAAACTCACCACCGTTGCGCCCCGAGCGGCTCCGGCTGACAGAGGCCTGTTTGACCTTTTTTTGCCCGCACAGCCGTTCCAAGTCAGCTAGGTCGTTGCTGGAAGTCAGGCCGCCCATCACGGCGGTGATGGTCGTGGCATTGCCCATGGTCTCGGCCTTTTTCTCGCCCCAGCGGCTAACGGCTTGCGAGAACGACTGCATGGCGTACACCACAACGATCCCGCGGCCACGCCCATCGGCGAGCAGTTCAGGCAACGACGGGAGCGGTGCGATGTTGGGCGCTTCGTCAAGCAGACCTAGCAGCGGGGGGTCCAAACGCCGAGTGGGCATGCGCGCAGCAAGGCGCTCGGCCGTGTCGAACACCTCGTCGGCGAACGCAGTTATAAGCGGTGCCACGGCTCCCAGGCGCGAGCCCTTCCCCATGAGGTAAATAGTCCCGCAAGCCAATAAGAGATCCTCGATCTGGGTGGCCGTCCCCGGTGACGGGCAACATGAGCTGACAACGCTCTCGTGACTAAAGCAGGCGAGCGACCGTGCAACGTAACGCATTACGCCCGACGTCGTCTCTTCCGCACCGGTGGTATGAAGCTCGACCAGGTCGGCCCAACCGGGCGCGGCACCGGTAGCCGTCGCCAGGATCTCGGCCGGCGTCGGGTCGTCAGGACGCCGAGACCAGGCGAGGACACTTCGCATATCGAGACCTTCGAGCGCCGCCGCGTGCAGGTAAGCCTTTAGCAGGTCGCGCGCCGAGTCCCGGAAAAAGCCAGAGTTTTGGGACTCTTTGTCCTCTCCGACCGCGCTCACGAAAGCGCCGGCGCGGCGTTCGGCAACCTCACTGGAGCAGCAACCCTCAACAGGTGACCAACAAACGGGCTGCGCGGCGGGCACCATTGCGTCGGGGTCGATCGCCACCACCGGCCCCTGGCGTCGGCGAGCCACGGCCGTCAGCTCGTAAATGTCCGGCTTGGTGGACGTAGCCAACGCGGGCCCGGGGTGCTGGCGCAAGATGGGTGCCAAGACCCGGAACGTTTTGCCCTCGCCCGGCGGCGCCACGAGGCGTAAAGAAGACTCCCAATTGGCCCAGAGCTGGCGCCGGGCGCGCCGCGCGGTGCCGAGAGGGTAGCCCACTTGCGAGGAGGAAAGCTTGCGGCGCGGGATCCCGGCGAGGGATGGCCGTGTCTGGTTGGCCCGGCGCCGGGCGGCTTGTACGGAGGCTTCCCGCCGCAGCTGCGCGGCGCTGGCGAACCCGTGCCGGTCCCGGGGATCGGGCAACGGGTGGCGAAGCGACGCCGCGCCCAGCCGGGGCAGTGCGCAAACTCCGCCCCGCGTCAACGGCCCCAGAAAGCAAAGGGCCACAACGGCCTCTGCCACTACCAGCAGCCCTGCCACCAGCCAGAACACCCCGACGGCCCCGTGACCGGGAGCCGGGCCCCTGAGCTCGGAGGAGGAAAGCGAGGACCACCTAGACAGCGGCCGCGCCGGGCTCGCCAGTGCGCCGGCGGCTCCGGCGAGGAACCGCCCTGGCCCCGGCCACATCCAACCTTCGCCGCTCAACCCAGACGCGGTCCAGGCGGCCACGCCCAGATCAGACAAGCCAAGCAAGGCGCAAAGGCCGGCGGAGAGCATCAAAGCGTGCCGCCGGGCTGAGGGTGGTCGCCCCACGTGACCTCTTGGGGAAGCCATCGGTTACGCAACCTTTTCGAGGAACACCCGCTCCGCCCTGGCCAAGGCGGGGTAGACCTTGCCAGGGCCGTAACCATGCCTGCGACCGATCTCGCTGGCCGGCACCCCTTTGACCCGCGCTTCGTAGACAAGCCGGGCGTCAACCAGGTCGATCTGTCCCTTCCGAGCCGCCTCGACGACGGCGGTGGCCAGCCATTCGGGCCCACTGCGTGCGGACGTGAACAACCCGGTCGTCGGCACCATCGCTTCCCCACTGAGCACCAAGGTCCGCGAGCGGTAACGGTGGACACCCTGGCGAGCAGTGCGCAGGCGCCGAGCGGCCTCGCGCACCAGCAAAC
Source organism: Acidimicrobiales bacterium (assembly GCA_035702845.1). GTDB lineage: Bacteria > Actinomycetota > Acidimicrobiia > Acidimicrobiales > Palsa-688 > JAJZMF01. Next base: position 273 of record DASSZK010000359.1, on the reverse strand, counting down.
GGTCGACGTCGCTGCGGTCTTCGCCGGCATGGCGGACGATCGCCGCATAGCACTCAGTCACCAGATCAGCCGCGGTGTCCGAGGGCTCTTGGGAGTGCTCGGGAAGCCGGTGGCCAAAGGTTGCTGTGTAAACATTTTCGCACCGAAGCCTGGGTAGCAGGGCCTGGAGCAGTGTGCGAGCAGCAAGGGGGTCGCCGGCTTGGCGAAGCAGTGCACTGAGAACGGCGCCGCCACGCGGCGTTGGGCGGAACCCGCTCCAACGCACAAGAGCAG
>DASSZK010000302.1:0-2156 GCA_035702845.1 Acidimicrobiales bacterium | reverse complement strand
ATAGGAGCATCGATCTGGGCGGCCGGCTCAACGGAGCGCCGGTGTCACATGATCGTCGACGGTGACGTTCGGTCCGGTGCTCGACCAGTGCGCGACGATACGAGGCCCCGAAGCGGCGGCCGTGCTCTAGGGCGCTCCAGGCATGTCATGGCGCGCGCAGAAGTCCTCGATGATTAGTGCGGTACCGCGGGCCACCGCAGACGGGGCGCGAAGGCCTGGGCGTCTACCTTGACCGGCGGTCGCCGGTGGCGGCCGAGGACACGCTCGACGCCGACGTCAGGGCTCCCGACGGCACCTTCCGAGCGAAGTTCCGAGCTCCCGGCGCGTGGCGATAGGGGCCGTGGCGGCGTGGACACATTTTGGACACATCCGCTCTCGTCCGCCACTGTGCGTGGTGAAGGCGGCATAGGCGCTGACCACCACTTTGTCACTGTCAGCATCCGTAGGGGTCCGGCTCAAACTGCTCTTTTCGCATTTGCAAGCAGGGGGTCGTGGGTTCGAGTCCCATCGTCTCCACACGGAAGCCGCAGGTCAGCGGCTTGGCGCATGCCTGTTCGGCTTGCGAGGGGGCTGTCCCGGGGAGCGGGGAGCCATGTCGGGAGCCATTGGCCCTCACGAGGCTTCCTCGCCCAAGATCGCGGTCATACGGCTGGCTGCTGCCGTGGCGACGTCTCGGACCTGGTGCCGGTAGTGCCGAAGGACAGTCTCTGGGTTGTCGCCGAAGAGGTCGGCGACCGCCTCGACAGACTCCCCGCCGTCCACGAGCAGCGACGCTGCCGTGTGCCGCATCAAGTAGGGCGGGTTGTGGGCCGGATCCATCCCCGCCTTGGCAACGAGTCGGGCGAAGGCATGGCGGAGGTTGCTTGGGTCGAGCGGTCGGCCGTTGTCGGCCGGGAAGACGAGGTCGTACTCGTCGTCCCAGATGACACCGAGCGCAAGTCTCTCGGCCCCCTGGCGGGCTCTGTGCGCCCGGAGAGCAGTGGCTAGATAGGCGGGCAGGGCGATCGTCCTCTGGCCGGCCCTAGAGCGCTTGACCGGCCCAAGCACGAGGTCGCCGTCGGGCATCCGCTTCAGGGATTGCTTCACGGCAAGGGTAGGGGTCTCCGCTTCGAGCGCCAGGTCTGGCCACCGCAACCCGGTGAGTTCGCCTGGTCGCAGTCCGAGGCTGATGCCCGTCAGGATCAGGGCCTCAAGCCTGTGACCCTTTGCCGCCTCGATGAGCGCCTTGGCCTCCGAGTGGGTGAAGGAGCGGCGACCCATCGTGTCCTTGCAGTCAGGCATGTCCACGAGACCTGCCACGTTTCTGGGGACCGTTCCGTGTGATTCGGCGTACCTGAGCGCGTTGACCAGGAGGCGCCGCATCCGGCCTACGTAGCTCCTCGACAGGCCGGCGCTGGCACGGGCGTGCAGAAAGTCTTCAACCTGAGCGGCCGTCAGCTGGGCGGCCTGGATGTGGCCGAGCCCTGGCTTCAGCTGGGATTCGATCACGCCTCGGTAGCTCGACACGGTGTTCTCCGAACGCCCCTTCCGGACCACTCTCACCTCCAGCCAACGGTCCAGCGCCTGGCCCACCGTCATGGGGCCGCCAAGCGCACGCTTGCCGCTGTCGATCTCCCGCCTGATGGCCCGCAGCTTGCGCCAGACCTCGGCCTCGGTCTTGCCGCTGGCCTTCCGGCGCATCCGCCGGCCGGTCTCCGGGTGCCTCCCAACGTCGATCGAGCCGCGCCACCGGGTGCCATCCCACCAGAGCGTCCCCTCGCCGTAGACCCTGCGTGCTTTCGGCTTCGTCTCGCTCGTCAGCTCTGGCTTGCCCATCGCAGGGACTGTAGGAGCGGCATGTGACGACGCCAACCGGTTGTGGTTCTGGACAATGTCCCCAGAAAGTCTCACGGTGCGTGGTGGGCAATGGCTCTATGAGCAACACAGCGACCACTCTGAGTGTTCTGTTCACCAGAAAGTGGCGAATCTTCTCCTCGGCCCTGCTTGGGTCTGCGCCGAGCACCGCTGGGCCCCGCCGGGGTCTACTGACGTTGTCGTGGGTGGCGTGAGCGGCCATCCGCGGTGACACCCCGCATGGTTCCTAGCGTTTCGGGCTTCTCAAGGGTCCGAGACGTGGGAGGCCAGACGGGGTGTCGCAGCACAGGGTATGGAAGCGG
>DASSZK010000226.1:0-10560 GCA_035702845.1 Acidimicrobiales bacterium | reverse complement strand
AGCGAGTAGGCGACCCTGGCCGCCGCTTCGTTGCCGTCTACGCAAACCCTCTGTGGCATGGTCCCGGACCTCCGAATATCGGGCGCAAGTAGCATCCCAATCAACCTTCTACACCCGGCCTGGCCAGCAGACTTAGGGCACTTGGTCCCCGCCGGCGGGTGCGAACGTCGGGAGCTTAGGGACACCTGAACGGTCTCGATCGGGACTACTCGCGCCCGCCGGCGAGGCGTAGCTGATGCCCACGACGACGATGGAGGCGTCGGCCTCGCTGGTGAGCCCGCAAGCGGGGCAGACTGCCGTGTGGCCGGCGACGTAGTCGGCGCCGATCTCGCCACAAAAACCGCAGGCACACTGGAAAGGGACAGGGACTGTCTCGCATATGAGGGCAGCCTCGGCGAGATGAGAGCCCTCCTCGGTGGCCGACAGCTCGCCAACGACGTAGCCGAAACACTCCGTGACCTCGTCCGCGTCCACTGTTACGGGGCAGCGGGCAAAGACCTCGAGCACTCGGCGGCCGGCCGCCAGGTGACGCACCTTCGATGCCAGTTCCTCTGCGGTCGATAGTTCGTGCATGTGCTCCGCCTAGCGGGTGTGATGGCCCAGTGAGTGCCTGGCGATCGCCATCTGGGCACTGGCGACGGCTATTGGCACAGATGCCCGCACCAGGGGCGAGAGGTCGGTGCCTGCTGCGCAGTTGGCAACGCTGACAGTCACCAGCGCAGCGTCCGGCGCCCGCCCATAAAGCTCGAGAGCCATGTACAAGAGGCCCTCGGGGGTCAAGTCCGAAAAGCACGTGGTGCCCATCCCCGGGGTGGCTGCTGGCTGCAAGAAGCGGACCGTGACGCTACCTGCGGGATGGCCGTCCAAGGCAGCGTCAACGAACACGGCGTACGCCGCAGAAGCAACTTCCTCCGCCATCTCGGGGGTCAACTGCGTAGCGATCAGGAAGTCAGCCGTCCTCAGCAGGCTTAGCCGGTCGCGCTGGAGCCATAACGCCTCCACGACTTCCCGGCCGACGGCATCATCCCCCCGGAGCCCATTGCCATAGCCGATCACGACTACCCGCCCCGGTAGCTCACTGGCGGCCGGTAGCCCACTGGCGGCCGGAGACTGCCGGGCAGCGTCAATAAGGCGGCCTGTGACGGAGGGCCGGGGCGCCATCAGCTTTGCGTTCTGGAGACGTGCCTCACCAGTCCACCGTCGCTCGCCACGATGTCCACCTCCATCGGCATCGCTCCTACGGCGTGCGTGGAACACGAAAGGCATGGGTCATAGGTCCGGATGACTGCCTCGACCCGGTTCAGGGCGCCCTCGGCTACGTCACCTCCATGGATGTAGTGGCGTGCCACCTGGGCAACCGACCTGTTCATCGCCAGGTTGTTCTGGCCGGTGGCAATGATGAGGTTGACCCACTGGACGATGCCATATTCGTCCACCCGGTAGTGGTGGAACAGGGTCCCCCGCGGTGCTTCGGAGACCCCCACCCCTTCCAGGCGGTTTATAGAAGCTCGCGCTCGCACATCGGTCCCCAAGATGTCAGGCCCGGACAGCAGCTCCTCCACCATGTCGATGCAGTGCACGATCTCGATCAGGCGGGCCCAGTGGTAGTGGAACGAACTGTTCGGGTACCGGCCAAGCCTGGCCCGGTACTCCGCGAGCTCGCGATCGGCCACCTCGGTGCCGAGCTGGTCCACCACGTTGAGGCGCGCCAGCGGCCCTACGCGGTAGAGGCCATCGGGGTAACCCAAGGGCTTGTAGTACGCAGACTTGAGGTAGGACCACGGCTCCACCGCTTCGCCGAAATATTCCTGGTATGCCCGTGGGTTTCCCCCTTCGACCAGGCGTGTACCGTGCGAGTCGACGATACGCAGGTCGCCGTCCGAGTAGGCGGCATTGCCGTCCTCGTGGACGAGCCCCATGTACAAACTGGGGAAGCTGCCGAACATGGCGGCCTCCTCCGCCCAGTCAGCGAGATGGTGCTTGAACCACTGGAGGACCCCATAGGCGCGTTCGCGTGCCTCCGGGACCGTCGCCAGGATCGCTTCGCGCTGCTCTGGAGCCAGGGGGGCGCTCACTCCTCCGGGGACGATCCAAGCGGGGTGTACCCGCTTGCCGCCAAGGCGCTCGATTATCTGCTGGCCGAACTTGCGTAGGGCGATCCCGTCCCGGGCCAGCTGCGGTGCAGCCTCGGCCACACCGACAATATTGCGCCTGGCAGGGTCGAAGTCGAAGCCCAAGAGGAGATCGGGTGAGGAGAGGTGGAAAAAGCTCAAAGAATGGGACTGGACGATCTGGGCCAGGTTCATCACGCGCCGTAGCCGCACCGCAACCGGGGGGACGGCGACACCCAGGATGTCGTCGCACGCTTTTGCCGAGGCGACCAGGTGGCTTACCGGGCATATACCGCAGATCCTGGCCATAAGCGAGGGCATTTCGTGCACGGGGCGACCCTGCGCGATGCGCTCGAAGCCCCGGACCTGGGTGACATGGAAGTGGGCGTCGGCCACTTCCCCGGCCTCGTCGAGGTAGATGGTGATGCGAGCGTGACCCTCGATCCGGGTTACCGGTTCAACAACGACTTCTCGCCGGGCGCCGTCGACAACTTCGTTCACTTCGGGCACTCCTCTTTTGGTCTCAGCCAAAGCGCGATAGGGCGGCAGGGACGTCGCCGTCCAGTAGCCGGCTGATGGTTTCGTATATGCGCGCTGCAGACGGCGGGCAACCCGTCACATAGACGTCGACGTCGACGTAGGCGTGGAGCGGGAGCGACTCCTCCAGCAATGCGGGGACCACCTCGGTCGGCACCCCGGGGTTCACGTCGGCGTTCTCGACGTAGGCACGCTCGAGGACAGCCAACGGGCCGACGGTGTTGCGCATGCCAGGGACATTGCTGGTCACCGCACAGTCACCGAGAGCAACCAAGACACGGGAGCGCTCGCGCGCCTCATAGATCTTGTCCAAGTCCGCTTGCGAGCTGACAGCGCCTTCCACCAGGCAGACGTCCACATCTTCGGGGAACTCCTTGGCGTCGACCAAGCAGCCGTAGACGAGCTCGGCGCGGCCAACTATCTCCAGCAACAGTTCGTCCATGTCCAGCAGGGACATGTGGCACCCCGAGCAGCCGTCCAACCAAATGGTGGCCAAGCGCGGCTTACGCCCTGCCTCTGTGGGAACGTGCGTCATCGGTTGCCTCCTGCGCGTTGGCCGACCCGATGGCCGACCCGATGGCCGACCGGGTAGGGGAGGTACGGGCGGCGAGCCTTGGCTTCCGACACGGAGCGGCCCTTTTCGAACAAGGCCCCCGTGGGGCACACCTGCACACACTTCCCACAGCTCGTGCAAGTAGAGGACTCTCCCCAGCCCGAGCCCAGATCGCTGACCAAACGCGAGCTCCAGCCTCGTCCCTTGATGTCCCAGGTGTGCGCACCCTCGATCTCGTCGCACACGCGCACACACCGCGTGCACAAGATGCAGCGGTTCTGGTCCAATATGAAACGGTCGTGGGTGGCATCTACAGCGACGTCGGGGTGCAAGGGCGCCAGTTCGAAGTGGTCGACTCCCAGCGCCCGTGCGTGGCCCTGGAGCTCGCAGTGGTTGTTGGCCACGCAAACCGCACAGATGTGGTTGCGCTCCAGGAAGAACATCTCGATAATGGTGCGCCGGTAGTCCACCAGGCGCTCGGACGTGGTGACGATCTCCATGCCTTCTTCGACCCTGGTCGTGCATGCGGGCAAAAGCTTTGCCGAGCCCTTCACCTCCACCATGCACAACCGGCACGCACCGACATCGGTGAGACCCTCGAGATGGCACAGGGTCGGGATTTCGATCCCGTTTTCACGTGCAGCGGCCAGGACGCTCTCCTCGGAAGAGGCAGCGACGTCACGTCCGTCGATCACCAGTGTGCGGACCTCGCTCATCGTTCGCTCCCACCCTCCTCGTGAGCGTCGCGAGACGCCCTCGTTGACGCAGCAACCAGCTCGGCCGCAGAGCGGGGCACACTCCCGGCGCCCGTGCGGGCACCTATACGGCAGACGCCCGCCGGGCACGTACGGTCGACCACGTGAGCGACGTACTCGTCCCGGAAGTACCGCAGTGTGGAAAATACCGGGCTTGGGGCGCCCTGCCCCAGGCCGCACAGGCTGGTCGCCCGGACCATACCGGCGAGGCCCTCCAGTTGCTCGATATGGGCGAGCCTTGCCTCTCCCTTGGAAATCCGGTCCAGCAACCGGTACATCTGCTGAGTCCCGACCCGGCAGGGCAGGCACTTGCCGCAAGACTCCTCCCGGCAAAAGTCCATAAAGTACTTAGCCACGTCGACCATGCAAGCGGTGTCGTCCATGACGATCATCCCGCCCGAGCCCATTATCGAACCGGCCTGGCCAAGCGTCTCGTAATCGACGCTCATGTCGAGCAGGTGTTCCGGTATGCAACCACCCGAAGGCCCCCCGGTCTGGACTGCCTTGAAGCGCCGGCCCGGAGCAACCCCGCCGCCGATCTCAAAGACGATCTGGCGCAGCGTGACACCCATTGGCACCTCGATGAGACCGGTATTCGTCACCGCGCCCGTGAGGGCGAACACCTTGGTGCCCTTTGACTTCTCCGTGCCGATCGACGCCAGCCAGGCACCACCTTTTCGGATGATGGCGGCGATGTTCGCGAACGATTCGACGTTGTTGATCAGGGTCGGGCAGCCCCACAGGCCGGATGCGGCCGGGTACGGCGGACGGGGCTTGGGGGTGCCCCTGCCCCCCTGCACCGAAGCAATAAGGGCTGTTTCCTCGCCGCAGACGAACGCCCCCGCCCCTATGCGCACCTCGACTTGGAGCTCGAACCTCGACCCAGCGATATCCCGGCCGAGGAAACCTTCACGCTCGGCCTGGCGGATCGCGCTTGTCAGCCGCTTTACGGCCAGAGGGTACTCGGCACGGACGTACACGTAGCCCCGGTTGGCGCCCACAGCGTACGCCGCTATAGCCATACCCTCCAGCACCTGTTGGGGGCAGCTCTCCAGGACGCTCCGGTCCATGAACGCTCCGGGGTCCCCCTCGTCGGCATTACAGATCACGTACTTACCGTCCGGGCCGGAGGCCTTGGCCACCGTCCGCCACTTGAGACCGGTCGGGTAGCCGGCACCCCCGCGCCCGCGAAGCCCGCTGGCGACAACTTCGTTGATGACGTCGTCCGGCGACATAGACGTCACCGCCTTCGTCAACGCCTGGTACCCCCCGGCGGCCACGTAATCTTCCAAGCTCTCCGGGTCCAAGTGGCCGCAGTGTTCTAGCGCCACTTTGACCTGGCGGGAAAAGAACAGCAGCTCTGCCATATCCCGCCCCGCGCTCGGGGCCCCGCCGGCCACCGCACCCGCCACGGCGTCGACAGAGGTACCACCGGCTTGGCCCAGCCGGTCAAAGACCCGGCCGCTCCCGGGCTCTTCGGCTAGCGGTCCCGCAGAGCACAGGCCAAGGCAGCCGACCTTTTTGACCGCCACGTCCGTTGCGCCTGTCGCCCTGACGGCCTCGACCATTTGCTCGAGCACGTCAGGACCGAGCGACAGGCACCCGGCAGCTTGGCAGACGTGCACGCTCGCCCGCACCGGCCCGTCTGGCACCAACGATGCGACGGCCCGGCGGCGCCGAGGCGTGGAGGTCGCTTCAGCACCATCGTCAGGCGCCGGCTGCGGCCCTGGTACAGGCTTTTCGACGCTCATAGCGCCTCCAGGAGATCTATAAGCCCTCGAGGCTCCACGTGGCCGTGCACGTCATCGCCCACCACAACAGCCGGTGCCATGCTGCACGCGCCCAGACAACGGGCTTTCAGCAGGGACAGTTTCCCATCCGCAGTAGTCTCACCGACCTTTAGGTCCATCTCTTTTTCGATTGCCTCGATCAATGCCGCCGCACCGTTTATGTAACAGGCCGTACCCGTGCACACAACGCACGTGTGCTCGCCCTGAGGTTTCAACTGGAAATGTGAATAAAACGTGGCGACGCCATATACGAGCGATGGAGGGGCCCCCAAGCTGTCGCTTATGTAGGCCAACGCCTCCTCGTCCAGGTAGCCGAAGGCTTCCTGGGTCGTGTGCAAGACCTCGATGAGCCCGTCCGGCCGGTAACCGAGGCGGCGCATGCGCACGTCGACCTGGCGCCACCTTTTGTCGTCGTTAGGGGCAGATGGGGTGCCTACGGCTGTCGTTGCCATGCGCTCCTACTCCCTTGTTTGTGCCTCTGCGCGACACAACCTGCACTCGAAGCTATGCACCTACGTCAAAGCGAAATGCGGGTCAAAGGTCCCGAGCCCTGGAGCCGCGGGGCCTCTGGGCCGCCAAGAGGCAACGGCGGGAGGTGCCTACGCCGGTAACGGCCCAATTTGTGCGCACAGCTAAGCCACAAGGACCAAGTCATGACGAAGGGACCGATTTAGGCGGCCCTCTCGGAGGTCCCTGCCACGGGGGCCTAATGGCCCTGCGGGCCCCCGCAGCGACCACCGTACGGTGGTCCATGATGTGCTTAGGGATCCCTGCTCTTGTTGTCGAGATCGAAACCCCCACTACGTGTTGGGTCGATGTTGGGGGGGCGCGCCGTAAGGTGAACACCTCGGTGCTCGACGATGCGGCCGGCCGCCGCGTCGCACCGGGAGACTGGGTGCTCGTCCACGTAGGTTTCGCGCTCGCCCGTCTCGACCCCGACGAAGCACGCAGCACATTGGACATGCTGGAAAGCATGGAGGCGGTCTACACAACCGAACTGGACGCCCTGGCCGGCTCGGAAAGTGCTGGCGGTTGATGAGGTTCGTAGACGAGTTCCGCGACTCGGCCAAGGCGAGAGCACTCGCCGGCGCCATCGCAGCCACCTGCCCACCGCAGAGCCACTACAAGTTGATGGAAGTCTGTGGTGGCCACACCCACACCATCTACCGCCATGGGATCGAGCGTTACCTGCCGGCCAACGTGGAACTGATCCACGGGCCAGGTTGCCCGGTGTGCGTGATACCCATGGGCCGGGTCGACGATGCCGTGTGGTTGTCCAAACAAGAAGATGTCACGCTCACCTGCTTCGGTGACCTTATGCGGGTACCTGGGCGCAATGGTTCGCTTCTCGACGCCAGCGCGGCCGGCGCCGACGTCAGGGTGGTGTACTCGCCACTGGACGCGCTGCGGATAGCCGAGAGGGAACCGGGACGGCGGGTGGTCTTTTTTGCCATCGGGTTCGAGACGACAACCCCCTCGAGCGCGGTGACGATCCTGCAGGCCCACCAGCGAGGTGTGCGCAACTTCTCTGTATTTTGCAACCACGTCACGATCATCCCCCCGTTACGTGCGGTCCTGGATGCCCCTGACGTAGGCATTGACGGCTTCATAGGTCCTGGCCACGTCTCCGCCGTGACGGGCTGCGAGGTCTACCTCCCCCTCGCGCACGAGTACCACCGACCGGTCGTCGTATCGGGCTTCGAGCCTCTCGACGTGCTGCAGTCTGTGCTCATGTTGGTGCGCCAGCTGGCTTCGGGCCGTTGCGAGGTGGAAAACCAGTACAGCCGCGCCGTGACGTGGACGGCCAATGCAAGGGCCCGTGCCGTCGTCGAAGAGGTCTTCGAGCTGAGGCCGGTCTTCGAGTGGCGGGGGCTCGGAGAGGTGCCCTGGTCTGCCCTGCGCCCACGCGCCAAGTACGCCGCGCACGACGCCGAAGCGGCCTTCGCCGTCCCAGGGACGCGCTCGCGCGACCCCAGAGCCTGCCAATGCGGCGAAGTGCTGCGGGGGAAGTTGAAGCCTTACCAATGCCGAGTGTTCGCCAAGGCGTGTACCCCTGAACACCCCATCGGCACATGCATGGTGTCCGCAGAAGGTGCATGTGCGGCGTACTACAACTTCAGCGCAGACAGGAAGGCTGCGACGTCATGGCAAACAGCCTAGAAGAGCACCAAAGCGTCAGCCATCGACAGGCCGTGCAGAGCGGCTCTACTGCGCCACAACGCATCACCATGGCTCACGGGGCCGGTGGGCGCTCCACACATCGCTTGATCGAGTCAGTTTTCCTACCCGCTTTTTCAAATCCCGCACTGGATGCCCTCGCCGACGGGGCCATCGTCGGCGTCGCAGGCCAGAAATTGGCTTTCACAACCGACTCGTTCGTCGTGTCGCCGATTTTCTTCCCAGGTGGCTGCCTTGGCGACCTGGCCGTCAACGGGACTCTCAACGACCTGGCGGCGTGCGGAGCGTCGCCCCTGGCGCTCTCGGCCGCCTTCATTGTGGAGGAGGGGTTCCCGGTAGAAGACCTTCGCCTCATAGTTGAGGCGATGTCGCGTTGTGCCGGCGCAGCGGGGACGAGCGTGGTTACAGGCGATACCAAGGTCGTCCGCAAAGGCCAGGGCGACGGATGTTACGTGAACTGCTCGGGGATCGGCTTGGTGAGCGACCATGCGGCCGGTTTGGGCGCCGCCAATGCCAGACCGGGTGACCGCATCCTCGTCTCAGGTCCCATAGGTGACCACGGCGCGGCCATCATGGTGGCGCGCGGCGACCTCGGCATCGAGGCCGATATCGTTTCAGACACGACCGCATTGTCGGGCCTGGTGGCGACCTTGCTCGGTGCTGCTGGGGACGCAGTCCACGTACTGCGTGACCCCACCCGGGGTGGCGTCGCCACCGTCTTGAACGAGGTGGCTTCCAGTTCGGGAACCGGAGCCGTGGTGCGTGGTGCCGACGTGCCTGTACGCCCGGAGGTGGCCGGGGTGTGCGAGTTGCTGGGCCTCGACCCGCTCTATGTCGCCTGTGAGGGCCGGATGATCGCCGTGGTCGCGCCGGAGCGTGCCGACGCCGCCTTGGCCGCCATGCGCTCGCACCCCGCCGGCATTGCCAGTGTGGAAATAGGGACCGTCGAGGACGGCCCTAGCGGGCGCGTGACAGAACTCACCGCCTTCGGCGGCAAGCGCGTCCTGGACATGCTCGTCGGGGACCCACTTCCCCGCATTTGCTGAGAAACAATGTGAAATGGCGATCAAAAGACAGGTGATGAGGAACGTCCGCTTAGCGGTACGAGTCGAAGGTACCGTGCAAGGAGTTGGTTTTCGGCCCTTTGTGTACCGCCTGGCCACCGAGCTCGGGCTGGTGGGTTTCGTAGGCAACGACACTCGCGGCGTGTTCATCGAGGCCCAGGGCGATCGGGCCAAGTTGGACGCCTTCTTGGAACGCCTGGAGCTCGAGCAGCCCGCTCTGGCAAGCGTCCGCCATATCGAGGTCACCGAGCTCGGAGTAAAGGAGCCCGGAGTAAAGGAGCCCGGAGTAAAGGAGCCCCCCTCAACGGCGCCCGGTGCCGCGGTGCCCGGCGTCACGGTGCCCGGCGTCACGGTGCCGGGCGCTCCCCCACTCGCAACTTTCGAAGTCGTCGCAAGCTCAGGGACCGACGGTGACGTGCGCCCGGACAGCACCCGTGTGCCAGTTACGGCCGACGCCGCGACGTGCGATGCGTGCCTCGCGGAGCTGTTCGACCCGGGCGCCCGGCGCTACCGGTACCCCTTTGTCAATTGCACAAATTGCGGACCGCGCTTCACGATCGTGCAAACCGTTCCTTACGACCGAGCGAACACCACCATGAGCACGTTCCCCTTGTGTGATAAGTGCAGGCAGGAGTATGAGGATCCCGCCAACCGCCGCTACCACGCCGAGGCAACCTGCTGTCCCGCGTGCGGGCCGCGCCTGACCCTGCTCGGGCGGCACGGAGAACCACTGGCAGGGCCGGACGAGGCGATCGAGACCGTGGTGCAACTCCTGTGGGAGGAAAAGGTAGTTGCCATCAAGGGGCTGGGCGGCTACCACTTGGCGGCGCTGGCAAGTTCCGAACGGGCCGTTAGTGCACTGCGCGCACGCAAGCACCGGGAGGAAAAGCCTTTTGCTTTAATGGTGCCCGACATTGAGCTCGCACATATGCTCTGCGATCTCACCCCGGCTGAAACCGCCCTGCTTCGCTCGCCCCAGAGGCCAATAGTCCTCTCGGCGCGCCGTTCGCCCTCCTCGTTGGCGGCTGCAACGAGGGCCCGGGTCGCTGCCAGTGTGGCACCCGGCTCCGGACGCCTCGGGCTGATGCTCCCCTACACCCCACTGCACCACCTGCTGATGCGACGAGCGGCGGAAGCCTTGGTGATGACCAGCGCCAACATCTCCGACGAGCCGATCGCGTACCGGGACGCAGAGGCCCTGGAGCGACTGAGCGACATAGCAGATGCCTTCTTGGTGCACGACCGCCCCATCCACATAAGGACCGACGATTCGGTCACGGCCGTCGTCGCGGGGCGCCCGACAGTATTGCGACGCTCGCGAGGGTACGCTCCCGCCCCACTGGAACTTCCTTTGCACGCCAAACGACCGGTGCTCGCCTGTGGAGGCGAGCTCAAGAACACCATCTGCCTCGCGGAGGGCCGGCGCGCCATTGTCAGCCAGCACATAGGGGACCTCGAAAACGCCGAAACGCTCGCGGCCTTCGAGGAGGCCATAGAGCACTACGTGGGGCTCTTCAAGATACGTCCAGAGATCGTGGCCCACGACCTGCACCCCGAGTACTTGTCGACGAA
>DASSZK010000177.1:0-9547 GCA_035702845.1 Acidimicrobiales bacterium | reverse complement strand
CGCCCTCGAGCCGACGCGCGTAATGCGAGCATATCCGGCTCATAAGTTACCTCGCATAAACCCTTTCGGTCTCGGAGGTCCCATGCCTTTCCGGTCCGGCCTTTCCGCTCCGCAGGCGCGCTCTCGGGGCCGTCGAGACGGGCCCAGGGTCGCCCGGCGCGCTCAGCTGCCTCGATCGAGCCGGCCAGCACCAAGGTCGAGGCGGATCGCGTCCACTGGCTCAGGAGCCGTCAAGAAATGAAGCGGTGGACGGCCTCGTTGGCGTGGTCCTGAAAGGACGGGTTGGCCAGATCGGGGAAGATACCCGCTTGGTCCACCAAGGGGCCCGTCAACTTGTTGGCCGCGCTGGCGTAGAAAACACCACTCGACAGGGTCGGATCGATGACACCGTCGACGAGCCGCCTCGCGCCCACTTCAAGATCGTGGGAAATACCGAGGTGGGGCATGATGTGTTTAGCCACAAAGCGTAGCGGTGGCGCTGCGCCGGCGGCAGCTTGGGTGCCCGTAGTGTTGCCGGGGCTTACAGTGATAAATCGCAGGTCAGGGTAGTGACGCGCCAGGTGGGCCATCCATAAGGCCCCGATGTACTTGACCTGACCGAAGGCGAGGTTCCGATCATATTTCCTGTCGGCGAAGTAGCTGCCGTCGATGACGGTAGTGAGCTCATCGGTAGAGGTTGAGACGAAGGTTGGCCGTTTGAACCCTAACTTCGGGATCCCCCTGGCTGCTTCGCTTGCGACGAAGACGGCTACCTCGCTAAGCCGGTCCTGGGCCAGGAGCCCTTCGAGCAGAACGGCGTGACCAAGCACATTCGTTGCAAACAGCTTGGTGACCCCGTCAGCGGTCAATTCCATCAAGGTCTTGCTCCCGATCACACCAGCGTTCATGACCAGCGCGTCGAGGGATCCGTTGATGGCCGCTAAGCCAGCGCGGACCGAGCCAAGGTCGGCAACCTCCATGAGAATGATGTCGAAGATATGCCGGCCGGTCACGGCTTCGAGATCGGCCCTTGCCGCCGTCGCTCGATCCTTGTCCCGGCACGCCAGATAGACGTGGCCGATCTCTGGACGTAACGCAAGTTGCCGCGCCACATCCTTGCCGATCCCGACGTTGGCGCCGGTGATGAGCACCGTCTTTCCTGAGGGTGTGCTCATGCTGTTTCGCTGTCACCTTCTGCTCGCGAAGGCAGGCCGTCGAGCAAGCTGAAGCGAACATCCATCGCGGTACCTCGAACTTCGATCAGCTGCTGATATTCAGGCGAGTTGTACCACCTGAGTGCCGTCTCATGATCTGGGAACCGTATGATCGCCGCTGAGGAGAGCCCGGTCCCACCATCGAGCACTTCCCAGTTGCTGTTGGCGAGAACCTCGGCCCCGTACTCCTTGGCGGTTCTACCAGCGTTGCCCGCGTACCTCTCACGATAAATGTCTGGGTCCTTAACTTGGAATTCGGCTATTACGTATGCGCTCATGTGGCTGCTCCTCTGTTGCTAGTTGTGATCTGTTTCTTAGGTCTTTGTTCTCAAACGTCACTGTCGACCGGCGTTATGTCGCGACGCGGCCTCCATCGTCTGCAAGAGTGACGCCGTGGACGAAGCGGGCATCATCACTTGCCTTCGCCTCTCCCGTTGCCATGCCGACACCGCTCGTCGCGCCCATGACCAGCGCTGTCCTGGTCCTCAGGTCAGTCATGGGATGTCGTCCTCTCGCTCGGAATTGAGTCGTACAACCCACTCTGGCACAGCCGCACTGGGCTGTCAAACTCAAAAGTTGGTAGCATGGGCGGCATGGTCGACGAGACGAGTGACCGGCCGAGGCTCACCCTCAAGGGAGCACGCACCCGGGCACGAATAGTGGAGAAGGCTGCGGCTCTGATCCACGAGCGCGGGGTGGCGGCCACCACGTTGGAAGAGGTGAAGGTGGCGGCGGGAGTGAGCGGCTCTCAGATGTACCACTACTTCCCCGACAAAAACGATCTCGTGCAGGCGGTCATCGACTACCACGCGGACGCCATCGTCAGTCGCAATCGGCAGGCGCTCAGTAGAGCGAACGGTGTCGAAGCCTGGCGGAGCATGGTGGTCGCCGCAGCGAAGCGCACCAAAGCCAAGGGAGGCTGCCAACTTGGCTCGCTCGTTGGTCAACTCGCCGAGAGCGACCCCGAAGCCCGGGCGCTTATCGCGGCAGGGTTCGATGAGTGGGCAGCCGCCATCGGCGAAGGGCTCAGATCCCTTCTTGCCGACGGCAGGCTCCGTTCGGACGTCGATCCGGACGCCCTCGCCACCACTCTGCTCGCCGCGCTACAAGGAGGGCTTCTACTCGGTCAGGTACTTCGGAGTTCTCGCCCAATCGAAACTGCGGTCGATACTCTCCTCGCCCTTGCCATTCAGACTTGAGCCCGCTCACCCGGCGCGTCGAACCCGACGGGTAAGGGGTAATCGGTGCCGCTGCCAAGTTGCTCTTTGTCGATGCCATTGAGCGGAGAGGTCACCGCTGTAGTGGAGGACGACCTCAGTCCGGCCTTACCCATCTGGACCCGTCACTTCCTGGGAGAACGACTGTCGGGATACCCTCCGCGTAGCAGAGGTCCAAGAGGTGGGGATCTGACGTGGCCAGCGGTTCCCCGATGGAACGGGCCGTCTGCGCTGCGATGCAATCGGCCATGCTCACGGCGCACCTCGCCCTATGGTACCGGCGGGCCCGGAGCCGGCCCGCCTCGGCGCCGACTCCAGAGTCAACGGCGGTTCCGTCCAGCAGCCCGAGCTGC
The DNA here is from genome assembly GCA_035702845.1 of Acidimicrobiales bacterium. Lineage (GTDB taxonomy): Bacteria > Actinomycetota > Acidimicrobiia > Acidimicrobiales > Palsa-688 > JAJZMF01. The sequence goes on along the minus strand of DASSZK010000177.1, from coordinate 6,784 downwards.
GCCAGGTCCAATGTGGCCTCTTCCTCGTCGGCTCCGACAACTCGCACGAGGTGGTCAAGGACCTCAGCCACGCCCACAGAAGTCAACTGTGCGTCTGTACCTAACAGCCCCCGCACCTCTCCGGCGGCGGGCTCGGCGCGCAAGAAGGCGATGACGGCGTAGGCGTCCAAGACGGTCATCTGGCCCTCGCCCGAGCGGCGTCGTCTTGCCTGGCTTGACGGCGCGCTCGGTCGCTGCTCGGCCCGCGCATGCGGTACTTGCCTTCCAGCTCCTCGACAGGCTCATCAGGTACTGGGCGCACGACCAAGCGGTCACCCAGGTCGACCACGATTACCTTGCGCGTCTTCCACCGAGCCCGAGTCCCGGCGGGTATGGACACCTGACCGTTGCCAGAGACGGTCATCACGTGACTATTCACTCCCCCCATTGTATATGTTGCTCGGATCGTTGTATGAACTTGTCGAGCGCGCCACGCGGCCTCGCCGCTCAGGGCGGCGGCTTGGCTTGAAGCACCGGCGAGACGCCCCGTCGTCCCGGGCGCGACTGAGTGTTGCTGGTCGACACCGGCGTCCTGGTCGCCGCGGCGGACACCGACGACGCCAACCACTCCGCCTGCAAGGCCCTCCTCGAGCGGGACCATGGTCCCTTGGTGACGACTCCGATGGTGATCGCAGAGACCACCTACCTGCTCGACCGGCAGCTCGGGCCCCGAGCCGAGGTCGCACTGTTCGCCTCGGTCACGGCCGGCATGCTGCGGGTCGGGAACCTCCAAGCCGACGATTGGGCTCGCATCGGCGAGCTGGTGGCCACCTACGCTGACCTGCGCCTAGGAGGCACGGACGCCTCCCTCATCGCCGTGGCCGGACGCCTCGCCGTGACGCACATCGCTACCTTGAATAGACGCCACTTCACCGTCGTGCGACCCAAGCACACCCCCGCATTCGAGCTCGTGCCCTGAGTAAAGCGAGGGTTGCTCTGCGGCAGTGGTGTTTATGCTTCCTGGGCGTACACTCGAATTACGCAAAACGTCCCGAGGCGGTAGCCGGTCGCGTTCGCCGAGTTCATCAGCTGAGTGGCATGAGTGGCATCGTCCAAAAGCCCGGCGTCGTTGAGCTGCGACCTCAGCTCCTCGTAGCTATCAACGCCCGGCGCCCCATTGAAGATGGGGGAGTGGTAGGTCGGGTTCGGAGTAGACACGTCCAAGCCGATCGGTGCGAACCCGGTCGGAGGTGGTGGCACTCGAGACGTTCTCTTCAGAAGTCCGTCCAAATACTGCCGCCGTAAAGGATGAGCGAGCGCCTCGGGTTGCACTGACGTCTCATCCGGGAGAAGGATTACTTCGGAGTAAATGACTTCCAGGTCTTTACCGATGCTGGCGAGCGGGTCCCTGATCCTCTCGGCTACGCCCGGATCGTTCCGCAAGGCCCCGTTTTCGTCAGCGTCATCGTAAGCCGACCACGCCTGCTCCGCCTCCCCGCTGAGCTCGAAAGGGTTGGGGAAATAGTACATACGCTCGACGCCACGGTACGGCCGGGGGACCGGCCCGGACAGCGTCACGTTCCTTTCCACGAGCTCGAACCCGAGCCGCACCAAAGGTGATTGGGTATCCGCCACGAACAATCAACCCCCGTGCTTTCCGGGCTCGGTGCGGTCGAAGTTGGCGTCGCCCAGCACCCTCACGCTCCCCTGCATGCCCTCTGACACGACTCCGAGACCCACGACGGATACCTGCGTCCGCGGTCGCCGCCGTAGCAAGCTGTCGACGCAACGTCGAGCGGTTTGTCGAGCGGGACTTGATCGGCTTCCTCGCGAGATCCAGGACGGCAGGACCCTCGTCGGTTCAGCGGTACACGGGCACGGGGCCGCAGATGACCCTGCCCTGCGGAGCTTCGGGATCCCGAGCGCGATATCGCCGGCTTTAGTCAAGATGTTCTTGGCCCGGTGCCTGCTACTGCGGGCGACGTTCGAAGGTGATGCGGTAAAGAGTGCAGACCCGCCGGTCGAACATCGCTCGCGACAGACGGAGGTAGCGCAGGTAGCGCCGATAATTGGGCTTGCCAACCAACTCGCAGGCACGCACCATCCGATCCTCGAGCCGTCTCTGCCAGAGGCGCAGTGTTACCGAGTACTGGTCGCCATCGTTGCGTAAACCGAGAAGGCGGAACTGCGGCTCGGACGCCTCGATGATGTCGCTCAATTGTGGAAGGGTCGACTCGGGGAAAATTTCCTGGCTTATGAACGGTGCCACTGAGCCCTGGTCCGGGTCGAAGTCCTCCCACGCGATCGTCTGTAGCGAGAGCCGCTTGCCCGGCGCCAACCAGCCTGCGCACTTGTCGAAAAAGCTCCTGTAGACGGCTCGTCGTCGCTCCCTGGAGAGCTCTGGCCGGCTGAAATGCTCGAAGGCGCGGATCGATATCACGGCGTCGTAGCTGTGGTCGGGACCGTGGTCGCGCCAATCTTCGAGCCGTACGACCCAGCGGTCGGAGACGGCAACGAATTCGCCTGGTCCGAGCTCAGAGTTAGCCCCGTAACCTGACCAACGTCGCGCTCCTCGACCAGGTAGCGGACCAACGCTCCCCAACCGCAGCCAACGTCGAGGACCCGCTGCTGCTTGTCCGCCTGCGCAGATGTCGCATGCCAGGCCAATTTCGCGATCTGCGCAGCGTCCAAGTCGTCATCGGGATCGCCGAGCCACAGAGCGCACGAGTACACCATCCGCGTGTCGAGCCACAACCGGTAGAAGTCTCGGCCTAGGTCGTAGTGGTGTTCGATCGCCTGCTGGCTCGCTCCATCCCCCCGCGCTTCGCCGGCATCGTCGACCACGATAAGGGAAGTTACCACCATCCCCTTGTGCCAATGGCGGGAGGCCACGGCGCCTCCTCGGCAGCGCAAGAGCGGCGTCTGGCAAGTTGCCTCAGCGACCACCTTCCATCTTGCGGCTGCGCTGGTCGCGGCCGGGCCGGCCGTAGGGGTAGTCGGCAGCGCCAGGGTCGCTCGCTTGCTCAAGGAGATCCGTGTCGCCCGGCTCAAGGTCGAGATCCGCCGCCCCCAGATTGTCTTCCAACTGCTCGACGGTGCGGCAACCCAGGATGACCGAACTGACCGCCGGGCGGTCGCGCAGCCAGGCCAACGATACCTGCGCCATGGAGGCCCCCCTCGCCTTACTTACTTGTTCCAGCGCCGCAAGTACATCCCAAGTACGGTCCTGGGCGCTGCGCTTGGCGTATGCCTCGACGCCTCGATCGGGGTTCTCGCCCAGCCGCGTAGCCCCGCTCGGGGCTTCATCCCGGCGGTACTTGCCGGTCAGCCACCCACCGCCTAACGGTGACCACGGCAAAATACCAAGCCCAGATGCCTCGCAAGCCGGGACGACCTCCCACTCGATCTCGCGAGCGAGCAGGTTGTACTGCGGTTGCAAGCTCACCGGGCGGCTCAGGCCGCGGTACTCGGCTATGTCGATCGCCTTTTGCAGCTGCCAGCCAGTGAAATTGGACAGGCCGACGTAGTGGATCTTGCCTCGGCGTACCGCATCGTCGAGGGCTCGCAGCGTTTCTTCCAGCGGCGTTAGCGGGTCGAAGCTGTGTACCTGGTACAGGTCTATGCACTCGACGCCGAGGCGGCTCAGCGAGGCATCGATGGCCCTGGCCAGATGGCGACGCGACAGCCCCACGTCGTTCGGCCCGGGGCCCGTCGGGAACCGGCCCTTGGTGGCGATCACAACCTGGTCCCGCAGCTCGCGGGGCTTCGCTGCCAGCCAGCGGCCGATTATCGCCTCGGACTCGGTGCCGCTGTAGACGTCGGCGGTGTCGACGAAGTTGCCGCCGGCCTCGATGAACCGGTCGAGTTGAGCCCGGCTGGCCTCTTCGTCGGTTTCGGAACCGAACGTCATTGTCCCCAGGCACAGCGTGGAAATGGAGCAACCGGTGTTGCCGAGCAATCTGTAGCGCATTACTTGCCTCCTACGGCATCCCCGCACTCGCCAGGGTCGATGCCGCTCTCCATCCTGCCGCCTGTTGTGGCCCAGCCTTGCAACATCGCACCCACGGCCGGCGCTCGCTGTCTTCACCAGCTTCAGCTCAGCCTCGAGGTCCCTGATGTGCTGGCGCGCTACCCCAAACGGTCCGGCCAATAGCTTTTTAGCCCAGGGCTTTGCCCGGCGTCGACCAGGGTCTGGCGGCGCCACTTTAGAGTGTGGCGTCACTGACCGAGAGCTCGCCGGCTAGGTCCTTCACCGCCTCTCCGGCGAGCATCCGCTCACAGGCCCGGTGCCGGAACTCGCTCGAATAGTGGAACGGCAATGCCTACCGCCTGATAGGCAGGCCTACCTCACAAAGGTGGCCCACTTTTCGGGGTCAAGGTCATTTGGCTGGCGCGCTCGGCAGGATTCGAGCTTCCAACATTCGATCCGTAGGAGCTCGCCGCCGTCCCAGTAGGCCCCTTCTGTCTCTCTGGAGTACAACAACAAGCGGGAATACAACAAAAAGCTACCAAACGATATAAAGTCCCGCCTGGGCGTGTCCCACTTAGTCCCTCCTGTCGCAGCCTGTCTTGCGGGTCCCGAGACCGTGTTCGACGCCAGCGAGGACCGACGCCGAGCAATCGCCTGGGGTTGGGCAGCGGCGGGAAGCGCCCTCAAGCACTACGCCCACATGTCCGGGACATCCCAGGGACAGCCGCCCCTGGCTGCACCCATCCGGTTCCGTGATCGCCTTGCCCATCAGCGCCTTCCGGCGCCCCCGTGAAGCCGCTCGTCACGAAAGATGAGGCTCACCACCCCCGGTCTTGTTGCGCGGTCCGAGCTGTGCCGTGCCCGCAGGATCCTGGGCCATCGTTCGCGGCGCTGACCACAGGGCCGGAGTGTGCTGCCGGTCGGCTGTGGCACGCTGTTGCTGATGCCCACGTCTCTGGTGAGTGGCCCTGGTTCCGGCCCGGCAGGTGGACCCCCCATATCACCGTCGCTATGAGCGTGACGCCCGAGCAGGCGAAGCATGCTCTACCTATCGTTCTCGGCCAGCTCCCGATCTCCGGCACGTTCGACCATGGGGGCGTCGAGGACGGTACTTCGGGTGAGAACTGGCCGTCGGCTGGAGCCGACCAGACCTGAGGCGCCAGCCGCTCGCCCCTTAACGCCAGACGTGACGCAAAGAAGGCTGCCGAGAAGGGGCGTGACAGGCGGGGCACCGCAGGGCCCGATCGTGGCCGGCACGAGAAGCGGTGTTGTCGGAGCCGTAAGCGCATCGCCTGGTCAGTTGGGCACGCCGGCCCGTCAGGGGGTCGTGGCCGATGGTGACCTTGACGTACCACTTTGCGTGGCTGTCTTGGTATACGCCCTCAGGCTTGATCGGCACCCTTGGGAACCTTCGCGGGACGGTTGGTTCTCAGAAGGTTCTCAGCGATCACCATTTGGGAGCCCATGCTGCCGCCGGCAGTTCCACGTAGCCGTCGAGCAGGTGCATGAGGGTCCACGACGACGCGTCGTCGCCACCGATGGTGCCCGTAACCAGCTCCTCGATCTCACTTCTCAACGGGCAGCCTCCTGTTCGCGGCTCGTTTGGGCACCGTTCTGTTTTGGCCGGGCGCGAGATACAGCTTGGCTCTTCATGAGGTTGCCGAACCGCTCTCTTGGTGCGGCCGATGAGCAGTTCGCCAGACGCGACGGTCCGCTGATAGCGCCGACGGGTTCAGTTGGCCGCTAACACAACGCCAGGCGGCAGTTGGCGGTGCATCCTTTCACTCCGGACCGCCGGGCATCACCGCTCACGAGCCGTCGTGCTGTATGCGTTGCGACTCCAATCCCGGGATGTCACAAGGTCGCTCCGCGATGGAGATCCGGGGTGGTTGCCCCCCACAGGCACCCCTCCCGTAGGCCCTTGAGTGGGCGAGCTCGGCTCGTTCGCGCAACCGCGTACAAGCCGTTCAGCGTCGGCGCCCATTGTCAGGAGCGCCCCTACACATGCACGTTGGTGTAAAATAGGTGTATGGCACGCACCAACATTGACATCGATGAAGACGCCTGTCGCGTCGTGATGGACCGCTTCCATCTGACCACCAAGCGCGAGGCTGTGAACTTCGCCTTGCATAGCGTCGCCGGCGAAGCGCTCAGCGTCGAGCAGGCACGAGCGTTGAAGGGGTCCGGGTGGGAGGGCGACCTCGATGAGATGCGGGCACACCGGGGAGTCGAGCCGAACACTGGCGGGCCGCGCTAGATGATCCTCATCGACACCTCAGCGTGGGTCGAGTTCCTGCGCGGCACGGGGAGCCCCGTCTGTGAGCGTGTTGACGCTGTGTTGGGGAGCGACACGGCGACATGCCACGCCGTGCGCATGGAGGTCCTTGCCGGTGCGCGCGACGAAGCTCACCTCGCCCACCTGCGGGGGCTGCTGGCACGCAGCACGCTCGTGCCGATCCGCGCGGTCGACTATGAGGAGGCAGCTGCCCTCTACCGGACCTGCAGGCGCAAGGGCGAGACCGTACGCAAGCTGGTCGACTGCTTGATCGCGGCGGTTGCTATCCGGTCCTCGATCCCCCTGCTCGAGTCGGACCGCGACTTTGAGGTACTGGCGCGGCACACACCTCTGGAGCTGGAGAGCGTCTGAGCACGAGAAACGCACTCGAGGGGACGCGCCAGAATTGCGCAATCTGGTTGTTTTGCTCCAGCGTGACGCCACTTCGACAATGTGCAAAGACTCGGCGTGATGTGCGCGATGGACCGGCGCTTCCCCTGCTGAGAACGGCGCCGAGAGGAGCTGCGCCAGGGAGAAGGCCGAGATGATCATGGTGACCA
>DASSZK010000144.1:0-6467 GCA_035702845.1 Acidimicrobiales bacterium | reverse complement strand
GTCGCGTACTGCCCCACCCACAAGGTAAAGCCGGGCCCCGGCATCCTCGAACAGGCGCGCCAAGTCCTTCGTTGCGTCGATTATCGGCCGGAGCCTTTCGGGGACCACGGACGTCGAGCCTAGGTAGGCCGGAGAGGCCTGTGCGCGTCTTTAGACAGACGGCAGCAGGCCGGCAGTCTGGAGCGCCACCCTGAAGTCGTGCGGGTTGGTTGCCGCCTGCAGGGCTGCACGCAGCGAGATCTCGCCTGCTTTGAAGAGGTTGAACAGGCTCTGATCGAAGGTGACCATGCCGTGGTACTCGCCGTCGGCGATGATGTCCTCGATCGTTTCGCCCGAGCCTCCCTGGGGGTCGAGGATGCGGTCGGAGATGCGCCCGGTCATGACCATGGCTTCGACAGCCACGCACCGCCCCACGCCGTCAGCCCGGGGCACCAGGCGCTGGCTGACCACGCCGCGCAGGACTGAAGCCAGGCTGATGCGGACCTGCCGCTGCTGGAACGGGGGGAAGAAGTCGACGATGCGGTTGATTGTCTCTGTGGCGTTGACGGTGTGCAGCGTGGACAGCACCAGGTGACCCGTCTCGCCGGCACTCAGGGCGGCCTGGATCGTCTCGGGGTCACGCATTTCACCGATGAGGATCACGTCGGGATCCTGGCGCAGCACGCGGCGCATGGCCTGGCTCCAGTCCTTGGTGTCGGTCCCGATCTCGCGCTGGCTGATGATCGACATCTTGTCCCGGTGCAGCACTTCTATGGGATCCTCGATGGTGATGATGTTCGCCGCTCGGTTGTTGTTGACGTAGTCGATCATGGCTGCGAGCGTGGTTGTCTTCCCTGAGCCTGTCGGGCCGGTCACCAGGACCAGGCCTCGCTGCTCCTCCGCCAGGCGGGTAACGACCGCAGGTAGGCCGAGGTCGGTGGCGGACAGGGCGCTCGGCAGGACGCGCCGCAACACCAGACCGGCGGTGCCCCTCTGGCGGAAGGCATTGGCACGGAAGCGGCCGAGGCCGCTCACCGAAAGCGAGAAGTCCGCCTCGCCGCTGGAGCGGAACTCCTCGAGCCGCTCGGGGGGCAGGACGAGCTGGACGAGCTCTTCGCACTCCTCGGGGCCCACAGCCGGGAACGGCGTCATGCGCAGGTCGCCGTTGATCCTCACGCGTGGTGCCGACCCCACCTTTATGTGGAGGTCCGAAGCTCCTTGTTCAACTACGTGGCGCAGGACTGCGGGTAGGTCGATCACTACGAAGCGATATCGGCATGCCGGAGCCGGTTCCTAATGGGTTGGCGCCAACTCTTCGCGCTGAAGCGCTCTTGCCCAGTCCCCGCTTGCAGGCAGGCGCCGTGGCTGATGGCGCTAACCTGCTCTTTCCCGGTCCGTGCGGACCGCGAAGACGACATCGGGAGCCGCAGGCCTTTGCTGGCGCAGCATGATCCGCTGGGGTGACGAGTCGGCCCGGGTGGGCCCTTGGAGGGCTGACGGTTCCGTCGCCCTCGTCGTACCCGTCTCGGAGGGCGGCGCGCCGAGCGAGCAGTTCGTACGGCGCTGCTTGGACCTGCTCAAGCGCCAGGGCTACGAGCGGGTCATAACGGGCGCGCTGTCCCCGCGCGAGCAGCCAGGCTTCCTGGCTGCCGGCTTCGACGTATACGAGCAGCTCCACCTGCTTGTCCTGGACCGTGACCGCCCGCTCCCGCCTACGGCCCCGGGCCCCAAATTGCGCCGGGTGTTTTCCCGGCGCGTAAGTGGCGCCCTCGAGCTGGACGCCATCGCCTTCGACACCTTTTGGCGGCTTGACAGGGCGGGGTTGGAAGAAGCCCTCAAGGCGACACCCAAGAGGCGCTTCCGCGTGGTGCTCGGCGAGGTTCCTGGCCAGGGGCGCCGAAGTGTCATCGGCTACGCAATATGCGGGGCCTCGGGCAGCCGTGGTTTTGTCCAGCGCCTGGCGGTGGCCCCCGCGGCGCGGCGCCAAGGGATAGGAAGGAGGTTGCTGCTCGACGGCCTGCACTGGCTGAGGGCGCAAGGAGCGGGACAGATAGCAGTGAACACCCAGCACGGTAACCAGGCTGCGCTTTGCTTGTACAAGAACGTCGGGTTCAGGGAGGATCCCGATGGCCTGACGGTGCTCTCGGCGCGGCTACGGGACGGCGCGTGAACTATCACTTCCTTCGCCGGTGCCATCGGGGCGCGCTCGCTTCACAGCGAGCGCGCCCAGCGCGCCCAGCGGCGCTTGTCGTGCTCACCTCGCTGCTACTACCAGCGATCGGCACGGCCGGCCTCATGGGCCCAGCGGCCGCTGGGCAGCCCAACCCGACGCCGGGAGGCGACAACGTGACCCTGTTGGGCGGCACGCACTGGCTCGGTCCTGGTCCGGGCACCTACCGGCTACGTCTTGGGCTCCACGCCAGCCACCCTGCAGAAGAGACGGTCACGCCGATCCTTTACGGGCCGCTCAGTTCACGGTCACAGTTTGACATCGCCCGTACAGGCGAGGAAGTCGACTTCTTGTACCAGGGCCCCTCGATCCCCCTAGCAAAGCTCCACAGAGACAAGGCGGGCGGCTATGACCTCGACCTGGCGGTGAACCGGCCGGACGGCCTCAGCCTGTCGAGAACAGGCATCTACCCGGTCCAGGTGCTCTTGGAGGACGCCGGGGTACGGACTGCACCCCCGCTGACAACATTCCTTGTCTACGCCGGCACAGATGCAGCCAGCTTCCCCCGCTTAAGGCTGGCCCTAGTGCTGCCCTCTCTCGATGAGGTGACCGCGACCGCGAGCTCGTTGGGAGGTAGCGCGTTTGGGCAGACCACCCTCGGGGTCAACCACCCGTCAGGAGCAAGCAGAGGCGCCCCTGGAGCGGGTGCCCCTGTACCGGGGGCCCAGCCTGGTACGGGGGCCCAGCCTGGTACGGGGGAGCCAACCGGTCTTGTCGCTGATGCGGCCATGCTGGCATCGCAGCCGGTGCCGGTCACCTTCGGCATCGGGGCCGCCGAGCTGAATGCGCTGGCATCTGGCACCGCGGCACAGCGGATGGCCCTGGTGCGCCTGCGCGCTGCGGTGGCAGGAGGTGACGAGCTCCTGCCCTCGACGTCGGTGCCGGTTGACTTACCCTCGCTGGTGGCCTCCGGGCTTGGCAGAGATATCGATGGGCTGGTGGCGGAAGGGGCGGCGCAGGTAGGGCAGTTCTTGGGCCAACCGCCCTCGAACAAAACGTGGGCGTTCCCTGACGGTGTCGACTCGCAGACCGTGGAGGAGCTGCAAGGTATGGGTGCCACCCAGCTCGCCCTTCCCGGTGCCGCCCTGTCGGGTCTGCCGCCGGCGTTCCAGAACCTCACCTTCGCCCGTCCAGCGCGCTTGCGCAATGCCGGTCCTGTAGAGGTCTACGGGGCAGATCCGGCTCTTTCGGCAGAGCTGGGCACTTCGGCACCCCGTGCGCAGTGGCCACTCCTGGCCCAGCAGTTCCTCGCCGAGGCGGCCATGATCGACCTCGAGCAGCCGAGCGACATCCGGGGCGTCGTCGTCATGGCCCCTGCACACCACGCCGTCCCGCTCAGCTTTCTCCGTCGAGTGCTGTCAGGGCTGCGGGACAACCCGTTGGTCCAGGCGGTGACGCTGGACGACGCCTTCGACCACGTGCCGCCGGCACTGTCGGGCACTACGCCCCTGGTGCGCGACCTGGTCACGGTGCGACCAGCGCGACCCCTCGCGGGGATCTCGCAGCTGGGGACGGCACGCGGGGCCGTTGCCGCGGCCGGCCAGGTTTTCGGGTCTCGTTCCCCGTTCGTCCGCCAGCTCTCGGTTCGCTTGACTCAAAGCCTCGCCTCGTACTACTCGGCGGCACAGCGTGCCGGGCTCATCGCCCAGGTCTTTGGTGAAGCGCGTTCTCAACTGGCGAAGCTCCGTCTACCAGCGGGCGCCACTGTGACGCTCACGTCCCTTCAAGGCAGCGTCCCGCTGACGTTGCTGTCGTCTTCTTCTGCTCCAGCCCGCGTACGCCTGGTGATGAGCAGCGAGCAACTGAGCTTCCAGGCCAAGCGTTTTAGCGAGGGCCCCTGCCGGCCCGTCGGGTTCGGTTCCGAGCAGTGCCAGTTGACCCTGGTCAGGCCGACCACGGTCTTGGAGATCCCCATCTCGGTGCGGACTCCAGGCGTGTTCCAGTTGTCCATGCGCCTGCTCACTGCCGATGGGCGTTCACAGATAACAGCCAGCACGGAAACCGTCCGCTCGACCGCCTTCCCTGACGTGGGCATCGTCCTCATCATTGGGGCGGCCTTGTTCCTCGCCGTGTGGTGGGCGCGCAATGCCCGGCACGGGCGCCGGGCTAAGCGGCTGGTGCCTGCCGGCCAGGAGTACGAAGGCTCTGGCTACGAGATCCGCGGCACGGCGGCCGGCGATCCGGCGGCCGGCGATCCGGGGGCGGGCGATCCGACGGTGCCCATCCGTGGTGATGGCCAGTGAGCGGCGCGGGGCCAGACGATAGCGACGGTACGTACGTGAGGGGCCAAGGCCCTGCCCCTGTCGAGATCCCTCAAGCGGACATCGCCGGCGTCGGTGTGGCCGGTGGTGGGCTCACTTCCCCGGTTCCCGTCGTCCCCGCAGTGGGTGGTCGTCAAGGCCGTGATTGGCTGCCCCCTCCCGCCCCGGTAGGGCCTTTCGTGCCTGCGCCCGTGCCCAAGGAGGCCGGGCCCGGGCCCGCCGGCGCTTCCACCAAGCCGGTGCCCGTGGTCCCGCCTCTGCCCGTCACGCCTGCGCCGGGGGTTGAAAGTGCCGGGGCAACAGCTCCTATAGCGCCAAAGGGGGCGCCGGCCGGCTCGCCCCCAACCGAAGCCCGCGACCCTGCGCAAACGCTCTTGCGCGTCACGAGCAGGCCGGTCAGGCCGCGCTCCACTCCCCCCGCTCCGCCGGCCAAGGGACGTCGCTGGACAGGCGATACCCGGAGCGCCCCGCCCTTGCCCGGTCAAGACCCGCCGTTGCCTGGTCAAGACCCGCGGGCGCCCAGTCCTGTTGGGGCCGGTCCTGTTGGGGCCAGTCCTGTTGGGGCCGGTCCTGTTGGGGCCGGTCGTGTGCCGGCCGGTACTGCGACGCCCGCCACGCCGGCAGCCAAGGCGAGAGCCCCTGAGCTGGGCATCACATCGGTGAGGCTGTCCGATCAGCTCTACGTGCTGCCCGCATGGAGGTCACCCGCTGCTTCGTTGAGTTGGGGCTGGTACGGACGGGCCCGACGGTTGTCCCCGGGCCAAGCAAGGGCTTCCTCATCTCGCAATGCCGGGATCATGGCGGCTGGTACGACCCTGTCCCGCCTGACAGGTTTTGCCCGGTTCCTGGCTGTGGCCTGGGTGCTCGGGCAGGGTCATCTCGCCGACGCCTACAACCAAGCCAACACGGTGCCCAACACCGTGTACGACTTGCTCCTAGGTGGTGTGCTCTCAGCCACGTTGCTCCCGGTGCTCATGCAGTCCATGACCCGCGCCGCAACCAGCAACGCCCGGCGCGAGGACGAAGAGGCCGTCCCGGCGGTGGTCACTTCATTAAGTGTCTTCTTGCTCGTAGCCACCGCCCTTTTCTGGGTGGCTGCTCCGCTGATAATTGATTTCTACCTCGCCCTCGCTTCAGGGCCGGGAGCGGCGTCCGAGAGGGCGCTCGCTACCAGCTGGCTGCGCCTGTTCAGCCCCCAGTTGTTTTTCATTGGCCTGATAACGATCACGACCGCATTGCTAAACGCGCGCCGGCGTTTCATGGCCGTGGCTTTCAGCCCCGTGCTGGCCAACATCGTCACCATTGCAGCTTTGGTCCTTGCGGACCACATGGTCCGTGCCCACACGGTGACGGCCTTCCGCGCCACGCCCAAGGCGGTCCTGGTCATCGGGCTCGGCACCACCGCCGGGTACGTGGTCCAGCTCCTGGCCCAGGTCCCATCGTTACTCAAAGCGGGTTTACCCCTGCGTTTACTGTGGCGTCCCAGGCACCCGGCGCTCACCAGGATCGTACGCCTCTCAGGCTGGACCATCGGAGCCGTTGCCACGAACCAGGCGTCCTTCGCCCTCGTGTCATTGCTCGCCAACCGCCGGCCCGGGAATTATTCGTCGTTCACCTACTCCTACCAGTTCCTGTTGCTGCCGTACTCGGTGATAGCTGTCTCGATCGCCGCCGCGATGGCGCCTGAGCTTGCCGAACTGTGGTCCAAAGGCGCACGTCGCGCTTTTGGGCGGCGGCTTTCGCTTGCGATGCGCGGGACCTTGGCTCTGGTACTGCCCGCAGCAGCGGGCTATGCCGTCGTGGCTCGCCCGGTGAGCGTGCTCGCCACGGCGCACGGCGCCTTGGGGGTCCACCAAGCTCTGTCCACCGGTACGTTGCTCGCCATTTTCGCACTGGGATTACCTGGTTTCAGTTGCTACCTGCTGATGATGCGGGCGTTCCAAGCCCAACAGGACGCTCGGTCGATGTTCTGGTTGTACGTGGTAGAGAACGGGTTG
>DASSZK010000381.1:0-6582 GCA_035702845.1 Acidimicrobiales bacterium | reverse complement strand
ATTGGCGGCCAAGGCTTCCGGTGTCACGACTGCCATGAAAAAGGCGGCGACTCGGGCCATTGCCGACGCCGTCAAACCACAAGAGCTCGAGCTCGGGGTGATCGTGCCCTCGATGTTCCAGCCGAGGGTGCACGAAGATGTGGCCGATGCGGTAGCCGCAGCCTGGCGGGGCACCGAGGTGGGTTCCTCGTAGCGCCCGGTGCCGGGTGCCGGCCCCTATTCCTCGCCTGAAAAACGTTCCCAGGCTGATTGGCGCGTCATGCCCAAGGCTTCCCCGATCCGGGCCCAGGTGACGCCGCGCTCACGAAGCGCCGCTACATGACGCCGGACTGCTCGGTCGACGTTTTCGTGGGCGCCGTGCGCCCGCACCATCTCGCTCAGTAGCTCGTCGTCGCAGAGCCCTTCCCAGAGCCTTAGAGGCTCAGGCGCTGCGCCGTCTTGCGCGGCGGGCTCGGCTGCAAGGATCTGGTTGCACAGCTCGACGCACTCGTTGCAAATGAACACGCCGGAGCCGGCGATCAATTTCCTGACCAGCGCCCTGTCCTTATTGCAGAACGAACAGCGCAATGTCTCCACTACCGCGGCAGCAGGCATCCGCTTCCTCCTGGTCGTCACGTCGTGTCAGGCTACTCCTGACGATACTGTCAGGATAACCCTGACAGGGCGCCGAAGTCAAGGGGATATGGGCCAAGGGATGTCGGGACCGGGCCGCGCTCTTGGAGCGAGCAACGGGCTATGCGCTAGACATTCGTCAACTGTCTGGCGGTAAGTGCGAACGGAGGTCCGAGTTGGCCCGAACGGCATTGGTCACCGGTGCGTCGGCAGGTATCGGCTGGGCGTGTGCCCAGCAGCTTGCGAAAGAGGGCTGGGAGGTCTACGCCGCCAGCCGCCGGGGCACCGCCCCTGAGGGTTGCCGTGGTGTGGTGATGGACGTCGACGACGACCGGTCGGTAACTGAAGGGACGGCCGAGATCCTCGCTGGTGCGGGGACCGTGGACGCTGTGGTTACCTGCGCCGGATGGGGCCTCGGCGGCGCGATGGAGGACACGCCGCTGGCTGACGCCCGGGCTCAGATGGAGACAAACTTTTGGGGGACGGTGCGCGTGCTGCAGGCCGTGCTCCCATCGATGCGCGCTGCGGGCGGCGGCCGGGTCGTGCTGATGAGCTCCATCGGAGGCGTGATCGCCCTGCCCTTTCAGTCGTTCTACAGCGCCAGCAAGTTCGCCCTAGAGGGGCTGGCCGAATCGCTGGCATACGAAGTAGCCCCCTTCGGGGTGAAGGTGAGCCTGGTGCAACCGGGCAACATAAAGACGGACTTCACCGCCCGCCGGCGCACCTTGCCGGGATCTCAGGCGTACGAGGGCGCTATGAGCAAGGCCATATCGGTCATGGAAAGAGACGAGCGCAACGGGGCACCCGCCGGCGACGTGGCCAAGGCAGTGAGCAGGTTGTTAACTTCCTCACGCCCTCCCAGGCGCATCTCTGTCGGTCGAGCGGGGGAGCGGGTCGGTTTGGTAGCCAAGCGCGCCCTTCCCTTCAGCCTTTTCCAGGCCGCAGCCAAGGGCAGCCTAGGCGTTTGACGCCCGGGCCCCTCTAAGGCCGGCGGGGCCCTGGCGCCTCGGCGCCCGCGGGAGCTCCTGGATGGCCAGGGGTTCGTACCTCGAGGCGCGGATGGGGTTGGAGGCGTGCTGACAAAAGGGGCAAATCCTTCTAAACCGCCCAGACTGGGACGGGAAGGGCTCCCCAATGCGCCCTTGAACAGGGGGCTTTATCATTCTTGGTGGCGGGCGTCACGGATCGGGCCCGCCCCTGGGCCATCGCTTTACCCGGAGGATTGCTGGGCAGCTTGACCACTGCCTAAAGGCGGCCATGAGGGTAAACGCGGTCTTGGTCGGCCGGGGGGCGAGCCCGCTCCGCGGGCGATCTCCCGAGCCGCGGGGTCTATCCCGGTCGCTACTGCCGGCCCCATCCCATTGTCCGCGAGTGCCCAACCGCCGCTTGGCCCGGGCTAAAGGGCCTAAAGTCCCGACTCCGCCGTAGGTATGCCTTGGTGTCATGGAGGCGGCGTCCATGCGACGGCGCCAAGGGACAGGGGAGTGCCAGATGTGCAGCTACTGCGGTTGTGAGGCGGAGACGGTCATCTCGGAACTGATGGCTGACCATGCAGAGATCGCGCTGATGGTGGACCATGTCAACGCTGCGCTGGCTCGGGGTAACAGGACAGCGGCCGCCGCAACATGTGGAGAGATCGCCCAGCTCTTTTCCGCCCACGCCCGCAAGGAGGAAGAGGGACTGTTCGCCGCGCTCCGGTCCGACCCCTTGGCCGCCGAGGCGGTCCGGGAGCTGGAATCAGAGCACCGCCAGCTGGAGCTTTCGCTGGAGAAAGCGGCCCGAGGGCTCTCGGCTCCGGCAGACATCTTCCTCGCCCTGGCGACGTTGCTCGACCACGCCAACCGGGAGGACACCGACGTGTTCCCGGTGGCGCTCCAGGTACTGCCCGACTCGGCCTGGGAGCGCATCCAGGCAACCAGCGCGTCCAACTGACCGCGAAGAGGTGCTCGGGGAGCGCCGAGGGCTGACCGCCCTCCAGCACCGATAGCTGCCCCTCAACCCGCCCCAACCCCGTACGCGCGCCCTGCGCGCGCATCCATCTGGTGCGCTCGTAAGCCCACCCATGTAGTGCGATCCGCGCCTCCGGCTCCTTGACTGCAAGCGGTTGCAGTGATAAGACAGATGCACGGGTGCCGGTCACTTGATGGCCCGGTTTACGAGTTGCCTTGGGAAGGGGGCTGCACAAGTTCACGGGCTGTCTAGGTGGCCAAGCGCGTGCCCGTTAAAACATAGCTCGACCTCCGCGACGAATTGCCAAAGGCTTATTGTCGCGCGGTTACTGCGCGGTCACTGTACCGCAGCGGCATAAATATAGAACTTATCGACCAGGGCGAGCCCGGCAAAAGAAGGCGCCGCCCGAGCGCAAAACGGAGGAATTGATGAAGTTCATGGCCCGTAAAGGCCGCAGGACGGTGGTGTCGCTCGGGGCGAGCGTGGTCTTGGTGACCCTGGCCGTCGGAAGCGAGAGCATCGCCAGTGGGGCCATTGCCGGTGCTGCGCCGGCGGGTAAGTTCGCCGGCCAGACGTTGACCGTGCTGATCCCGGCACCCACCACCAATGTGGCCGCGGTCAACGAGTTCAACAGCACGGTGATGGCCCTTTTCCAGAAGCAGACCGGCGCCAGCTTGCAATACCAGACGTACACGAGCGCCTCGGACGAGCTGACCTCGATCGAGACCTCGGCGGTGAGCCACAGCGGCCCCGACGTGATGAACCTCGGTACCACTCTGGTCCCCACTGCGTACGCCACGCACGATTTCGCCACCTTGAACGCCTCCGACTGGGCGCAGATGGGCGGCCAAAAGGCGTTCTTCGCCCAGCAGTTGAAAATGGGCGGCCCTAACGCCAACAGTTATATCGGGGTCCCCATCGACTCGGTCCCCTTCGCCATGGCTTACAACACGGCTCTGTTCCACAAGGCTGGCATCACGCACGCCCCGACGACATGGTCCCAGTACGTAGCTGATGCCGAAAAGATCAACGACCCGAAGAAGGGCATTTATGGCACGGGTTTTGACCCGGCCGACTCTTACGACCCGTGGAAGGACTACTGGACCTTCGCGTTGCAGCAGGGCGGCGACTTCGTTTCGCCCAACAACAAGAAGTCCACGTTGGCCTCCCCTGCGGTTGTCAACTCGGTGCAGTTCTGGTTCGACTGGTACACCAAGTTCCACATCGTCAACCCCCAGTCGCTCACCTGGAAGGGCTCTGACCTGGTGGACGCCTTCGCCGCAGGCAAGGTGGGCGAGATCCCGATCCAGACGATCAACTCCGTGCCCACCTACCTCTCTGGCGCGATCGGGCACAACTTCGCCTTCGCACCGCCCCCGAGCGTGCCGTACGGCATGAAGGCGATGCCCAAGGGCGGGCAACCGGCGTCGACCATCGTGTCGGGCCAGGACGACGTAGTGGCCAAGTACGCCAACAAGGCCCTGGCTGTGCAGTACCTCAAGCTCGCGACCAGCCCTTACGTGCAGCGGCTCCAGTGGGAGCAGTTGAACGAACTGCCGGTGATCACCTCGGCGGCTCAATCAGCCGTCAAGAGCGACCCCAAACTGGTCGGCCCGTTCGTGACTTCCCTCGAGAACGCCGATCCCACGGCGTTCATCGGGGCATGGGGCCCCATCGAATCAGCGTTGGCTGGTGCGACGGAGGAGTTTGCGACCAAGGTCGAGTCCAGCCACCAATTGCCGGTCAGCTATATCCAATCCGTGCTGAAGTCGGTTGATTCGCAGATCCAGCCTCAGCTCTCCTGAGGCAGGGCGTTTGGTTGCTTCTGTAGCCAACGTGGGGCCGGTGGCGGGACCGGCCCCACTCGGCGCGCCCGCGGCCGGGGGCGGCGGTTTGGGCGTGCACACAGCCGAGCCGGGCGTCAGGAGCGGCAACACGGGCGCTACGCCGGTCCGGCGTCGTATGGGCGCAGTTGGCCGGCGCCCTATCTGGCTGGCCGTGCCGGCGGCACTGTTGCTGCTGGTCGTGGTTGGGGTACCGGTCGGGCTCAACGTCTACCTCAGCTTTTTCAACATAACGATCTCGAACCTCAGCCACTGGCTGTCTGCCCCCTTTGCAGCGCTGCGCAATTACGGCTCCGCCATAACGTCGCCCACTACCGGAGCAGTCTCTGCCGTGGACGCTTTGGTGGTGAGCGTCGAGTTCTCGGTGGTGACCACGGCCATCGCCGCTCCCATCGGTTTACTGGTCGCCCTGTCTCTCAACCATCGTTTCCGCGGGCGCGCCGCCTTGCGTTCGGTCTACCTGGTGCCCTACGTGCTCCCCACGTTCGTCACGGCAGTCGTCGCCCGGATGATGTTTATGAACGGCACTGGCCTGGTCGACAAGGCATTGGCTCTGGTCCACCTAGGCGGTCCCTCTACGTACTGGCTTCTGGGACCGAACGCGTTCTGGGCCATGGTGGCCACGGACGTTTGGGCTTCGTGGCCTTTCATTTACATCATGGCGTTGGCCGGCCTTTCTTCTGTACCTTCCGACCTCTATGAGGCGGCAGAGATCGATGGGGCGGGTTACATGGCCAAGATCCGCTGGGTCGTCCTGCCTCAGTTGCGCAACGTACTGGCTCTTGCGCTGTTGCTTTCGACTATCTACCACTTCGGCAACTTCACGTTGCCTTTTGTGATGTTCGGCAACCCGCCGCCTGCGCCCGTCGACGTGCTGCCTATCGACATCTATTACCGCGCCTTCACCAGCTTCCAGTACGGCATCGCTGCGGCTACTGCGGTGCTCACGTTGGTGGTTATGGCGGTGCCCGGTTACGTGTACTTGCGCATGACCCGCCTGGCCAGTTCGGGGGCCCAGTGAACCCTGTCAAACCAGTGAGCCCTGTCAAGTGAGCCCTGTCAAGTGAGCCCTGTCAAGCTAGTGAGCTCAGCCAAAACGGCAGGGCGCCAGCCTGAGCGCCTGCTGCCAGGCCCGCTTCGCTGGGCTGTGCTCGTCCTGGCTGCATTTTTGGTGTTCGTGCCGGTGGCCTACTTGTTGGTCTTGTCGGTGACACCCGACGCGCAAGTGAGCCTGGGCAACATATGGCCGAGCCACCTGGAGATAAGCAACTACTGGACCATCTGGTCAACCGTGTCGCTAGGGCGAGGCTTCCTCAACAGCGCCGTCATCTGCGGTGGGGCGGCACTGGCGGCCGTGCTGGTGGCGTCATTGGCGGCTTACCCGCTGGCCCGTTTCGAGTTCTTCGGCCGCCGGTCGTTCCTTTATTCTGTGCTCGGCGCCCAGATCGTGCCCGGCTCCATGGTGCTTTTGCCACTGTTCGTAACCTTCTCCGCCATCCAAGCTTTCATCGGGGTGGTGGTCATCGGCTCTTACTGGGCGATGATCGTGACGTACCTGACGTTCTCGCTGCCGTTCGCTGTTTGGATGATGGTGAGCTACCTGCGCACCGTGCCCCGCGAGCTCGAAGAGGCGGCGATGGTCGACGGAGCCGGGCCCTTGCGGGCCTTGGCCCGGGTCGTCCTGCCCCTCACCGTCCCGGGGATGGTTGTCACCTTCGTCTTCTCGTTCCTGCTGGGCTGGAACGACGTCCTGTTCGCCAGCGTCCTCACCAGCCCATCGACCCGGACTTTGGCCGTCGACCTGCAGGTGTTCTCCTTCGTGCAGGACGGCGCCGGAGTGCCCCAGTACGCGTCCTTGATGGCGGCGGGGGTGGAGGCGGCCGTGCCGGTCGTGGTCATCTATCTCGTGCTCCAGCGCTATGTCGTGGGCGGTCTCTCAGCCGGGGCGGTGAAATAAAGGAGCCCGTTACTGTTTGACCCCTGGCGCTCGCGGGTAGTCCCCACTGCGAAGGAGCCAGCGCTTGTGGGGCAACCGCCTAGCGGGGCAAGCGCTGGCCCCGTCACGTCCGTGGTCCGGTCCGGCCCTTGCCGGGCTCAGATCCAGTTGCCGTGCCCCCGCGATGTCTGCGTCACACCTCTGTCAGCTTGATGCGCTAGAGAGGGAGCGTGCGTGCGC
>DASSZK010000117.1:0-5385 GCA_035702845.1 Acidimicrobiales bacterium | reverse complement strand
GTACCCACCGCCCCTGCTGAACCATTGGTGGCCGTGGCGCTACCCGACGGATCGTTCGGGTCGTTGCTGGTATAACTAAAAGGTGTGCTAGCAGTCGTTGCACCCGCCCCTACCGTCAGCGTGTAGGAAGGATTTGACTGGGTACCGGCGTACTTACCGGCCGCCGTCGTGCCGAGGATATCGCTGCTAGAGCTGTACCAGGTGGAGAACAATTGCGCGACTGGCAGGTCCGCTCCTTGTTCAACAGCCGTCTGGACCTGTGCGGGCGTCACGGAAGGTCCTGCCATATAAACCAGGGCAGCGACACCGGCAGTAAAGGGAGCGGCTCCCGAAGTGCCGCAGAACAGGCCTAGACCAGTCGTGTCAATAGTTGCTCGCATGTCCACCGGGTAGCAACCCGGGGCCGCGACCTGGATCCAGTTAGATCCCGGGCCGTCGTGCTCGGACCAGGTCTCCATGTCGCCTGTCGCGTCCACCGCCCCTACCGAGATAACGTTACTTTCCGCCGCTGGGTCCATCTGTTCGTCAGTCCCGAGATTGCCCGCGGAGGCTACAACGGTTATGCCTTTGGATATTGCGTAATCCACGGCGCATTGTTCAGCGCCAAGGGTGCTCGCACCCGGGCAACTAAGCGCAGCATCGGGAGGATCGCCTGCTCCTCCGAGGCTGAGGTTTATTACTTGCACTCCTGGGTAGTTGGCGGCGTCTATAATGGCTTGCGCAACGGTCCAGGAGCTGAAATCCTCGCTGGTGTCATTGCCGGCAGCCCAGCCACCAGCGCGGATGGGCAGGATATAGCATTGAGGGCAGACGCCAGTGGTCCAGCTGTTAGAACCCGTCCCGCCGGCTACCATCTGGGCGACGTACGTGCCGTGCTGGATATCGTCATCTGCACCGGTTAATTGGTACTGCGTGCCTTGGGGGTACGTCGTCGCAGAGGCGAAATCTATCTTCACGCCCTCCGTACCGACGGCGCTGGCTTGGCCGTTGGTTGCGACTCCTGTCCCGGACGGGTCGTTCGGATCCGTGCTGGTGTAACTGAAAGGCGTGCTGCCGCCGCTCGTCCCGGTCCCCGTTACGGTTAGCGTGTACTGCAGCGCCGGGCCCACCAGGCTGCCCGAATAGGTACCGCCGGCAGACGAGGCTAACGGGTACGAATAATTGATGCTCCAACTGGGCGCAGTATTTGTTGGGTACAGGTCGATCTGGCTTAGCAACCGGCAAGGCTGAGTGCCGCTGGAGCAACCAGCCCCGAAATCGTTACTGGGGTCGACGCCGCTGTCGATGACGGCCACTATGGGGGCGGTCGTGCTGGCATTGGGCAGATCGGCCCAGGCTTGCTGGACTTTGGATATGGCGAGCAGCTGTTGTTGGCTGTCCCACTGCGTCGACCCGTCGGCCAGCGACATGTCCGTAGGCGTGGAGTAGTACGGATTGGTAGGTGTGGCGGTGATCTGCGGGATCACCACGCCCATGGTCACGTCCTGCACCGGGTGCTGCACCTGCACCTGCACCGGCCCTTGGAACGGCTTTGGTTGGGCCGAAGATATCGCTGCGCTGGTGTAGATCATTCCTAGCGCTGCCGGTACCACGGCCAACCACGACCGCTTCGATTTCCGCGTCACTGTTCGGTTCTCCACCTCGCAGTCTTCGGCCGTACCCCAGAGCGCTCTGACCTTAAACATTGTGTTGTCGTCTAGCCGATAGAAAAGACGGAAACGTCAGAAATGACAGAGTGAGGCTGGCCGAATATTGCGCCGTGGAGCGCCAACTTGAAGGCATCAGGCGCTCGCCCTCGTGAAGGACGAACTTGAGCCGTCCCTCGGGGCCCCCTCCGGGTAACCCATCGAGCCGCTGATCGCCCGCTGATCGCCCGCTCAGTGCGTGTGCGCTAAGTGGCGAGTAGTGCGCGACAGGTGACCGGCGCGCCATGCCAGGTGAGTTCTGCAGCCGGGATGGGTATTGCTGCACAGCAACCTGGACCGCGGGCGCTCTTATCAATGGCCCTGTGCCACGACGGGCACACGCATCGTGGCGGGCCGTGAGGGGGCGGCACGAGACAGGACAGGCGCGGCCGAACGCAACAGACGAGTGGGGCAGCCGACAAGGGCCGCCCGGGGAGAGAGATCGTGATCGTACGGATAGCTCGCAGGTCAAAGCCAGTGCTCCCCGAGGCACTGGCTCTCACCGTGCAGGCGCAACTATGAGCCCGGGCCGGGGGCGCTGGGCTCTGTACGGAGCTGCCCTGCTTGCGCTGGCCGCCTTTCTTGCCTTCGCCGGCTTCGACGTGCTCTCACAGGCCAACGCGCGCAAGGCACCGCACGTAGCTTCGCTTGCTGCCGACAGCGCCGGGCACGGTGCCGGCGCCGGGGCACCGGTGGCGAAGACGACAACTACAACCTTCCAGCTCCCCGTCTTGGCACCGGCTTCCGCGCCCAAGGCGCACAGGTCTCGTCACAACATGGTCGTTGCCCACCACAAGACCGTCGGCGCTCGCACGACGCGGCCCGGCGTCACCTCGGTGCACACCAGAGCGGCGAACTCGCACAGGCCGCTCCCCCAGGTGGCGCGCTCGGGGTCGACCGCCACATCCACCACGGCTGCGACCTCCTCGTCGACGGCCCAGCGGGGAGCCACCAAGACCGTGCACCATCGCCAGCGCAGGCACAACAGAGGCAGCACGCGGACCGGTGCCACCAAGCTGGGGACGACATCGACGACCTCCACGGGCAGGCGTACTACGACTACAGCCCGGCCTGCCAAGCACTCCTCGCCTTATACCAAACGCACGCATCACAAGGCCGGGGTTAGCTCGACAACGCGCCCGAAGACGACAGCAGGTACGCAAAGACCGGCGCCAGGCACGACAGGGCCCACGACGACCACTGCCCCGTCCGGCACAACCGGCGTCCAGGGCACAGCGGCGGCGACCACCACCCGCCCGCCTGGTACCACGTCACAGCAGCGCACTACCACGACCTCGCCCTCCGCCACGACGACCCGGGCGACCACGACAACCCGGGCGACCACGACGACTCCCGCGACCACGACGACCCAGCCGCGGAGGACTACGACGACCCGGGCCACCACGACGACCCAGCCGCGAAGGACTACGACGACCCGGGCCACCACGACGACCAAGCCGCCGGCCACGACGACCACCCGGCCCCCGACAACAACTCAGCCACCGAGGACCACGACGACCCGGGCCACCACGACCACCCGGCCGGCGACAACGACAACCCGCCCGGCGACAACGACAACCCGCCCGGCGACAACGACCACCCGGCCGGCGACAACGACAACCCAGAGAACTACGACCACGCAGGGCACTACGACTACCCAGAAACCGACGACCACCCGGGCGACTACCACGACGACCGTCCCACCAACGACAACCACGAGCCCGCCGACTACGACATCATTACTACCAATAGTCGTCGTCGGCATGGGCCCGACGACCACCACAGCACTATCCGGCGGGCAGCCTTCGCACTCCCACGGGACGCTCGGGGGCAGCACAACAACCAGCCCGCAGCCCATCGACCTGGTCCTGACGCGAGCCCTTGCCGTAGAGACCTTTTAGAAGGTCCTGATAGGGCCTTTTTGAGGCGGCAACAGACGGGCTAATGAACGCGGGTCTCCTAGCTCACCAACGGTCGTGCACGTGGGGGGCGATCAACGACTCGTACGTCGTGAGGATGTCGGCCGCACTGGTGTTGGGCAGCGCCGGGCGGCGGCCGACGCTGGCGTTGGCCCGAGCTTGGAGCGGGCTGCGGGCGCCGGGTATAACGGTTGCGACCCCCGGCGCGTCTGCACACCAGCGCAGCGCTACCTCTGGAAGCGTCCAGCCATTGGGCACCGCTACGGACTGCAGGCGGCGGACGGCGGTCAGGCCCACTTCGTAGGGCACACCAGAGAAAGTCTCTCCCACGTCGAAAGCCTGCCCCTCCCGGTTGTAGTTGCGATGGTCCCCCGCCGGGAACGTCGTCGTCTCGTCGTACTTGCCAGACAGCAGCCCGGAAGCCAATGGCACCCGGATTATGGCCCCGACACCGGACTTCTCGCAGGCAGGCAGCAGCTTCTCGAGCGGCTTTAGGCGGAAGGCATTGAAAATAAGCTGGACGGTGGCGACGCCTGGGCGCTTGAGCGCCTTCATGCCCTGGGAAACGGTCTCTATGGAGACGCCATAAGCCCCGATGAGCTTGTCTGCGACCAGTTCGTCCAACGCGTCGAACACCCGGTCTGCGTCGTAAACAGCGTCTGGAGGGCAGTGCAACTGCGTGAGAGGGATGGTCTCGAGGCCCAGGTTTTCACGGCTGCGCTCTGTCCATTCACGTAATGCCTCGGGGGTGTAGTTGTCAGCCACCTGGGGCACGCGCCGCCCGCACTTGGTAGCCACCACGAGCCCGTCGGCAGGACGCTCGGCCAGGAAACGGCCGAGCAGGCGCTCGCTGCGCCCGTCCCCATAAACATCCGCGGTGTCGAAAAAGCTGACACCCGCATCAGCGGCGGCATTGAGGGTCTCGAGCGCTTCGGCGTCGCTCACGTCGCCCCAGTCACCGCCCAACTGCCAGCACCCCATGCCGATAACGGACACCACCAGCCCAGTGCGCCCCAGTACGCGCGTCTCCATGGGTTGTGCAGTTACGGGACTATCGATTGACATTACCCTCGACCTCATTTTCTCTGCGACAGACGTTGCGGCATTCACCGAGACCGGCGATGCGGGTGACCAAGACGTCGCCGTCTTGTAGGTAGCGGCTGGGTTGGCGCCAGTGGCCGGAGCCTCCGGGCGTACCAGTGGCGATGACGTCGCCGGGCGACAGGGCTGAAAACCCTGAAATGTACGACACGAGGTGCGCCACGTCGAAAAGCAAGTCAGAGCTCGAACCGCGCTGGACCTGCTCACCGTTCAGCTCGCAGCTGAGATCGAGCGAGCGCTCGTCTATGTCCCCGTCGTCACGGGTGACCAACCACGGCCCCAGGGGCGTGCACCGGTCGAAAGTTTTGCCTTGTAGGAACTGGCTTGTCCTGTACTGCCAATCCCTCATGCTCAAGTCATTTAGGACCGCGTAGCCGGCAACGGCGTCCATCGCGTTATCGATGCTTACGCGCCAAGCGGGAGCGCCGACGATCACGGCCAGCTCCACCTCCCAGTCGCAAGCGGCCGATGCGGCGGGCAGGTCTATGTCGTCATAGGCGCCTGTCAGGGCGGAACTAAATTTGGCAAATAAGGTGGGGTACTTGGGTGCCTCGACCCCCTGCTCGGCGATGTGGGCGCGGTAGTTTTGCCCGACGCAAAGGATCTTCTCTGGACGTGGCACCAACGGCGCGTAGTCCACTGTCCCCAGTGGGTGGCGGGGACCGGCGGCGCCGGCAGCG
>DASSZK010000196.1:0-6347 GCA_035702845.1 Acidimicrobiales bacterium | reverse complement strand
CAGCCTGCACTGACGCGCGCTGTGCGGTTAATACCACTCAGCGTAGTGTTAGTCGCCGTTGGCTTGCTGTAGGACCACGAAGTGCCGCCCCGTCATCGTCAGCACAGCGCCCGGGGAGAGCAACTGAGGACGGTAGGCCGGGCGGTCGTCGGAAGTGTCGAGCACGACCTGCCATGGACCGCCCCATTTTGGCCCCGGGAGGCGGAAGCCGAGCGGTTGGTCCCACGCATTGATCGCCAGGTAAAACGACGTGTCCGTCACGGCCCGCCCGTGCCGGTCGCGCTCGGCGTGATGGGCGCCGTTCAGGAGCACTCCAAGGGATTTGGCGTACCCGACGGCCCAATCAGGGTCGTCCATCAGCTTGCCGTCGGGTCGGAACCAGGCCACCTCGGCCTCGTCGGGGCTGGCTTCGAGCTGGCGAGCGGGCCGGTCCTGCAGGAACCGCCTCCGGCGGAAAGCAGGGTGCGCCCGGCGCAGCTGTACCGCAGCACGGCACCACGCGAGCATGTCGGTGTCCAAGTGGTCGCAGTCGAACCAGGAGATCTCGTTGTCCTGGCAGTACGCATTGTTGTTGCCCCGCTGGGTACGGCCGATCTCGTCTCCTGCGAGCAACATCGGCACACCGATCGACAGTGCGAGCGTGGCGATGAAGTTACGAGCCTGGCGCCGCCTCAGGGCGCAGATCTCCGGGTCGTCGGTAGGGCCCTCGACCCCGCAGTTCCATGACCGGTTGTCCGGGGTGCCGTCGTTGTTGTGCTCTGCGTTGGCGTCGTTGTGCTTGGTGTTGTAGCTGACGAGGTCGGCCAGGGTGAAGCCATCGTGGGCCGTGATGAAGTTCACGCTGGCCCATGGGCGCCGACCGGATGCTTGGTACAGGTCGGCGCTGCCGGTAAGCCGGCTGGCCAGCTCACCGATGGATGTGTTGGTCTCGCGCCAGTAATCGCGCACGGAGTCGCGGTAGCGGCCGTTCCACTCGGACCAAAGAACAGGGAAGTTGCCGACCTGGTAGCCGCCGCTGCCGAGATCCCATGGCTCGGCGATGAGCTTGCTCTGGCTGATGACAGGGTCTTGGTGGATCAGGTCGAAGAAGGCCGAAAGCTTGTCGACTTCGTGGAACTGGCGTGCCAGGCTGGCGGCAAGGTCGAAGCGGAAGCCGTCCACGTGCATTTCCAGGGCCCAGTAGCGCAGCGAGTCCATGAACAGCTGGAGTGCGTGGGGGTTAGAAGCATCCAGCGTGTTCCCAGTGCCCGTCGTGTCGGTGTAAAAGCGCGGGTTGCCAGGGTCGAGCCGGTAGTAGCTGGCGTTGTCCAGGCCACGGAAGCTCAGCGTTGGCCCGAGGTGGTTGCCCTCGGCAGTGTGGTTGTAGACGACGTCGAGGATGACCTCGATGCCCGCACCGTGCAGGGCGCGGACCATCGTCTTGAACTCGCTCACGACCCGTTGCCCAGGCCGGGACGCATATCCAGAGTGCGGCGCGAAGAAGCCGATCGTGTTGTAGCCCCAGTAGTTGCGCAAGCCCTGGTCCACGAGGTGGTGGTCGTCGAGGAAATGGTGCACCGGCATCAGCTCGATGGCGGTCACGCCGAGGCGCCGGAAGTACTCGATCATCACTGGGTGCGCCAGGCCCGCGTAAGTGCCCCTCTGAGCCGGGGGGATGGCGGGGTTTTGCCAAGTCAGGCCCTTGACGTGGGCTTCGTAGATGACGGTGTCCTGCCAGGGGGTGCGGGGGCGATGGTCATCGGTCCATTCGAAGGCGGTGTCCACCACTATCGACTTGGGCATCGCCGGCGCCGAGTCCTGGCTGTCCATAGCCATGTCGTTGCCGGTGGCCAGCGGGTACCCGTAGACGCTGGAGCCCCACCGGACCTGGCCCGTGATGGCCCGGGCGTAGGGGTCCAGCAACAGTTTGGACGCGTTGCAGCGCAGGCCTCGGGAAGGGT
Organism: Acidimicrobiales bacterium; assembly: GCA_035702845.1. GTDB lineage: Bacteria > Actinomycetota > Acidimicrobiia > Acidimicrobiales > Palsa-688 > JAJZMF01. The sequence goes on along the minus strand of DASSZK010000196.1, from coordinate 4,407 downwards.
CGTAAGGGCCGTGGACCCGGTAGCCGTAGCGTTGGCCCGGCTCGGCCTCCTCTAGGTAGCCATGCCAGACGAAGCCGTCCACCTCGGGTAACTGGTAACGGCTCTCGCGCCCGTCTGCATCGAACAGGCACAGCTCGACTGCCTCGGCGACCTGGGAGAACACTGCAAAGTTCGTTCCCGAGCCGTCCCAGCTGGCCCCAAGGGGGTACGGGTCGCCCGGGCTGATGGCCTCCGGTGGGGGCAGCGGACCGATGGGGAGACCGTTGCCGCTAAGGAAGCCGCTCGGACCGGCAGGCGGTTGCATGGCGGGCAAGGCTAACGGCCTTTGCGCTCAGCGGGGAGCCCGCACCAAGCGCAACCGGTGCCACCCCGGCGCCCCGTAGTTACTCTTGTCGTGTGGCTAGCACGGTGACCGAGCTCCCCGACGTGGCTAGCCGCCCCCTTGTCACCGAGAGCCCGCAGCGACCGGTCCGGGCACCTCGCTACCGCGTAGGTTTGCAAGCGGCGGTACTCGCGGCGGTCTTCGCCTTCTGGGCCTATTTGGACAGGGGGCTGTGGTTCTTCGGTGACGAGTGGGACTTCCTCACGCGCCGGGGCCTCCATGGGGCGTACTTCAGTATCTGGGCACCGCACAATGAACACTGGTCCGTCCTCCCAATAATTTTGTGGCGATCGATATTCGCCCTCTGGCACCTGAGCAGCTACTGGCCGTACCTGGTCCCTGTGCTCATCGCCCACCTAGGCGTCGTTCACCTCCTCTGGCGCCGGTGCCGGCGCGAGGGGGTGCCTCCAGTTATCGGCGGGGGCTTCTCCCTTCTCATGGGGTTCTTCGGCACGGGGGCGGAGAACCTTGCCTGGGCGTTCCAGATCGGCTTCGTCGGCTCGGTCCTTTTTGGCCTACTGGCCCTCGAGCTCGCCGATCGGGACCGGCCCCGGCCGGTGCCCGTCGTGGTGTGCCTGTTGTGCTCGCTGATGTGCTCCGGAGTCGGCGTAGCCATGACGGTGGCGGTCGGCGTCGTCGTGTTCCGCCGGTTGGGAGCCGCCGGCGCTATCAGGGTGCTCAGCTTGCCCGTCGGTGCTTTTGTGGTGTGGTTCTTGCTGGCCGGACGCTCGGGGCTGCGTGCAACAGGCGACACGTTCAACCTGGCGGTGTTCACGGGGTCGCCCATCTTTGTGGCCAGGAACCTGGCCAATGGCTTGGGGCACGGGTGGGGGGCGCCGTCACTCGGTTGGGTCGTCCTCGTCTTGCTGAGCGCCTATTTGGTAACCAACTTGCGGGCGCTTTGGACCATGAACCCCGCCGTCGTCGGTTTGGCGGTGGCTTCGGTTTGTTTTTACTTCATGGCGGCGCTGGGACGCGACCGGATCAGCCTTACTGACTCGCCCTCGCGCTACGCGTACATCGGTTTCGCGCTGTTGGTCCCGCTGATGGCCATGGCTCTTGGCCGCGCCCCCGTAGCACTGCAGGGGCTGCGTGAGCTGCGCTGGGCCAGGAGAGTCGCCAAGGGCACCCCAGCACGCACCCCTTTTCCTGACATTGCACCGCAACAATCTGGCCGGGTATGGCGGCGCCGGCCGGCTGCGCAGTGGGCGGTGGCGCTGCCCGTAGCCATGGTGCTGGCTGCGACCGGCACGAACATCGTCGCCGCGCAAAAGTTCACTTCTGCGCGGACCGTTTTTGTCCGCGCTTTGGGCGACCAGATCATTACGACAGCCTGGCTATCGCTGTCGCCGCGCCAGCTCAGCCGGGCTATCAACCCGTACCCCATCTGGTCCAGTGGAGCGGCGTCAGGGTACTTGACGCCCGCGATGTTGCATTCGCTCGCGCTGAGGCACCTGCTGCCGGCACCGTCGCCTGCAGAGATGTCTCCCGAGTCATTGCGCTGGGCCGAGTCCTGGCTCGACATAGCCGGGGCCCCGGCCCCTTTGTACCGTGGGCGCTTCTCGGTCCAGGGCCTGCGGGGCCTGGTACAACGCCGCCCGCACAAGGTCGGGACCTTCCCGCCCATGGCAACGGGCTGCCGCACTTTCGTTGCCGGCGGCGGTATGCACCGCCATAACGTCAGCGCTAGCTACCTCGCCCACAATGCGGCCCTCCAGCTTGTCCTGGGGGACCGGAGCAGCGGACCGGCCTCGGTAGAGGTTTCCCTTGGCGCACGTGGTGGAAGGCTCCGGGCGATGCTCGCCGAGCCGTGGGGCACGGGGCGCCCGGTGGCGCAAGCCCGGTCCAATGACCGGCGCCCGAGTGTGCCGCCGCCGCCCGCCGGCTCCTGGCTCGGTCAGATCCTGGTGTTCCACCCCGGTCAGCGCGTCTGGCTGGACATGTCGGTCCCCGGCGCCGCAATGACGCTCTCGCTGGAGAAAGGTCAGGCTGTCAGGCTTTGCGGGCTCTATCGGTAAGCACCTGAGCGGGCGCACCCAGGCTACCCCCACCAGAACGCGGCAGCCGTCAGTACGTAAAGAGCAATGAGAGCAACTCCTTCGAGCCACGAGTACTCGCCGTCGTAGATCACCACTGCCACGACGACCACGGCGACAGCTATCGCCGCCAGCAGCAACGAAGGCAGGACCAAGGTCAGGTGGGCGGGGCCTAGTACCGGGCTCAGCAAGACGAGGACAGGCGTCAGGAACAGTGCCACCTGCAAAGGGCTGTTCAGGATCGTGCTTATGGCGTAGTCGGGCCGCGCCTTCCATGCGAAACGGATCCCGGCCACGTTCTCCACCGCGTTGGAGGCGATGGCGACGATGACAAGGCCCGTGAACACGGGGGATATGCCAAGGCTTTTAGTGGCCGGCGTGAGCGCAGCAACGAACCAGTCCGACACGAGCGCTGAAGCCACAGCGGCGCCGGCCAGTACGCCCACACCCAGCCCGACAGGCCATGCCGCTGTACTCGGTTGGGGCGGCTGTTTCAGCGTGCTTCGCCGGCGGTCGCGTGGGCGGTCTGGGCCTCCTGACAACCAGAAGGGGATGCTGGCCAGGTACACCGCCAGCAGCACGACGGCGGCGATATCGGATAGGGCAGCGGCGTGGTGGACGGCCGGGGTGTCGAGGCGCACCGCCAGGGTCGGCACGAGCATGGCGGCTACGGCGAGGGTGAGCAGGGTGATCAGCATGCGCGGCGCCTCGGGCCGGAACCTCTGGGGGCCGTGGCGGATGCCGCCGCTCACAAAGGCCAACCCGAGGACCAGCAGGACGTTGCCGAGGACCGAACCGACGAGGGCGGCGCGCACTACGGCCGTGAGGCCCTGGCGCAGCGCGAACAGGCCCACGAGCAGCTCGGGCAGGTTGCCGAGACTGGACTGGAGCAACCCCGTGGGGCCCGGTCCCAGGTGTTCCCCGACCTGCTCTATGGCCTGGCCGACCACCGTTGCCAGGGCTGCGAGCGCCATGGCTGACACGGCGAAGCGGGCGACTTCAGGGGTGCCCACCACCTGTAGGACGCCGGCGGTCACTGTGAGGACCACCGCCGCCCCCAGGGCCTGCTTTTGCGAGCGCTGCAGGTGCTCCATGGCCATAGGGGAGCGACCCTACAACGGGGTGGGACCGGAGGTTGTACAGTGAACGTCCGGTACAGCCCAGGCGGCGTGGCCGAGTGGTCCAGGCAAGGGCCTGCAAAGCCCTCTACAGCGGTTCGATTCCGCTCGCCGCCTCAAGCAAGGCTGCCACCCGGTTTCTTAGGGTAAGCGGGGCTGCTTCGGCGCACCCGAGGTGAGGGTGTTGTACAAGGTGACGAGGTCCTGGCGTCGCAGCCGGTCCTCGGCGGCGAGGCAGTAACCGACCACCATTGGCATGATGCTGCCTCCTCGGTAGATGTCTGTCTGGCTCGCGCAATCGGCGCCCCGGTAGGTGACCCAGTCCTTTTGCGCACGAGCCAAGTCGGTGCGCTGGTAGCCGCGCTCCAACTTCCAGATCACCACGACGTCGGCGTCCAGGCGCCGGTCCGCTGCAACTGAGGCCAGATAGGCGCACCCGTCCATCCCGAGCTGGCTGGTTTGGTTGCATTCGGTCCCGGCGGTCGACTTGGGCAGAGCCAGCAGGGGAGGGCCGGCAGCGGACGTCGACGACGACGAAGACGAAGTGTTCGCATGGCCGGTTACTGCGGGCGCGCCAAGCGCAACAACAGCGATGAATAACGATGCCAATTGCCGGCGGCCGGGGCGCGCAGAGATCATGCCTACAGTCAACCAAGCTCTGAGCAAGGGGCCGGGCTACTGCAACAAAAAATCGAGCGGCGGCGGCCGGCTCAGGTAAAGCTCGCCCATAGGGCTGACCAGCTCCAACAACGCGTCGTCGCGTAGCGTCAGCTTCCAGCCCTTGTGCCATATGTGGTGGTGGCGGCTACAGGCCAGCACCAGGTTGGAGAGCTTGGTGGGCCCTCCCTGGCTGAAATGGACCACGTGGTGG
>DASSZK010000085.1:0-4108 GCA_035702845.1 Acidimicrobiales bacterium | reverse complement strand
GACGATGACGACACCGTCAACCTCGGCGCTCTCTACGGCCGCGCTCGACCTGCGCCGTCGCGCCGACGGTGCGGGGGCTGCGGGCGCGCTCTCGCCGGTGTTTTTTTCTGGTTCTTCAGCCATAGCTACCTCTGTGTCGCCTGGTGGGCCCGGACGGTGCTTGTTGCCAGCTCGAACTGTTCCAGCTCCCGGGTCACTTGAACAAGTGGGAGGCGCCGAGCGAGTACACGTAGTCGAGGCCGTAGACGAGCGCCATCAACAAGACCAGGGTGAAGAACACCACGCTGGCGTAGTTCACGAGCTCGGCACGCTTGGGCTTCATCACCTTGCGGAGCTCGAGGAAAACCTCGTCCAAGAACTGCCGCGGGTGGAAGCCACCCTTGGACGCGCCGCCGCCCGAACCGGCTATCGCGGTCGCACCAGTACCCCCCGTGGGCGGTCCCACAGGGACGCGCGGGCTGGTTGGGACTACTGACGGGACGCCGTCGGCATCGAGCGAGCCCTGAGCCAACAGGTCTTGCTCCCGGTTGTCGTTGATACTCACAGTGACCTTCCCATCGCGGACCTTCCCATCGCGAAGCGTTTAGCAGGGCAGGAGGGACTTGAACCCCCAACCCCCGGTTTTGGAGACCGGTGCTCTGCCATATTGAGCTACTGCCCTAAAGGGGCGCCTTACTTACGGTCAGAGCCCTTCACGAGAAGGTCCGCCGACCGGAGGTGAGCGCGTCCCAACACGCCGGGGAGTTACCCCCGACCCGTCGAGGATAGCACCACGGATATCCTAGGTGCCCAGCGGGGCCGGTCCCCAGCGGCGCGCTGCGCTGACGGCACCCAGGCCCACAACAGCGAGAACCACGGCGCCGAGCGCGCCGGCGACAGCCCAGCTCGGCACAGCCAGATTGTTGCCTGGCCAAGCACCCGCGGCACGACCCATCAAGCCCGGGGCGCCAAGAGCGTGACGCCCCCGACCCCCATTACGCTGGGCCACCAACCGCTCGACGATGTAAGGACCGGCGGCGACCACCCCGGCGGTCAACTCCAACGGTTCGTCCTTCAGGGACTTGAGGGTTCGCAGCAGCCGCTGGTAAGACGACATCTCCGCCTGGCACCGCGGACAGCTGCGCAGGTGCTCGGACATCGCCGTGCTGGCTCGCCGGGAGCCGTCCACGACCAGAGGCAGTTCCTCGCATACGGCGTCGCAGCCGACCACCGGCCGGAGGTGCGATTGCGCGAAGCGGCCATTGCGCTGGCCGGTTGGCCCAGTACGCGCCCCGCGTGCGGGCGGGTGTTCAGCTGGCCACGGCATCGTCATCGTCACTGACAACCAGCGAGAACCCGCCTTGGGTTCCATGATGGGCTCGGACCAGGTCCTCTCTCAGGCGCTTACGGGCTCTTTGAAGTCGCACCTTGGCGGCCGCTTCCGAGATCCCCATGCGAGAGGCAACTTCTCGGTGGGGCAGGTCGTACACATCTTTCAGTACGACTGCGTAACGCAGCTTCCAAGGCAGGCGTAGCAGAGCTTCTGCCAGCACCGCCCGCTCGTCGCTCGCCGAGGCGCAGGCCTCGGGATCGTGCTCGGACCTCGTGTCGCGGGGCTGCTCGCCACTGTCGTCCTCGACGGTACCGTCCAAGGCCAACGTGGCATGGCTCGAGCGCCGGGCGCGGCTCATGTGGTCGGTGGCGCAGTTGGCCGTGACCCGGTACATCCAGGTCGAGAAGCGGGCTTCTCCCCGGAAGCGGGGCAGCGCCTTGACGGCACGAAGGTAGGCCTCCTGGGTGACGTCGAGTGCGTCCTGCTCGTTGCCCGTCAAGCGGAAGGCGAGCGTGAACGTGCTCTGCCAGGTCCTCTTCACCAACTGCCCCGTCGCCTTGGGATCGCCCTTGCGGGCGGCGTCAACCAGGGACTTGAGCGAGCAGTCGGCGGCCGGCTCGGGGAGGCGGGAAGGCCGGCGGCCAGAGGCCCGAGAGAGCACAGAGCCCCGAGATTGGGCAGAGCCGCGAGATAGCGCGGCATCACACGACAGTGGCTGGTCCGCCGACAGCTGGTTGCCGCCCACCATCGGGTTGCCCGGCAACCGCGCTCGGCCCGGTGACGGTGCGTGCTCGCGCTCGCTGCGACCGGCACCCACCTCTTTAGGGGCGGGTGCGACGCGGGCGACCTCGCTCAAGGCCAATCAGGCCTACCTGGTCTCCTTGTGCAGCGTGTGCTGGCGGTCCCAGCGGCAGTACTTACGCATCTCGATCCGGTCCCGGTCGTTTTGCTTGTTCTTGCTGGTGATGTAGTTGCGCCGCTTGCACACGTCGCACGCCAGCGTAACCTTGACCCGTCGTTCGTTCTTGGCCATCGATGCTCCCTGTGGGCTCCAGTCCCTTTGCGACTGTTTGTCTTGTAGCGGCGGTCGGACTCGAACCGACGACAACTCGATTATGAGCCGAGTGCTCTGCCAACTGAGCTACGCCGCCCTGATCTTTGTGCACGGCGAGTGCGAGCCCCCTGTCGGAATCGAACCGACGACACCAGCCTTACCATGGCTGTGCTCTGCCGACTGAGCTAAGGGGGCGGACATCAGCCTCTGTGGCCGCCCTATGGGACGCCCACGGGGGCTCGCCAAGTGTAGCCAAAAGCCCGCGCACCTTTGAGAGGCCGACTCGCTCCGACTCGTTCCGAGGCCTGCCGTCGGGGAGCGTTTGCAGTCTGCCTAGGACGTCCCGGGCCGTCGCCGGCACGATCCCCGCCTCGATCATTTGGCTGTAGAGCTGGCGCGCCTCATCGAGGGTTAGCGGGATCCATTCGCTGAGGTCGAGCATCGGTTTGGGACCAGGCATTGCCATTACTGTACCCCCTGACCTGGACGAGGAAGGTTTAAAGCCGCCAAAAGTGACGCAAGGCGCTCGCGGCCGACTACCGGCGCTTCGTGCTCGGCGATATCGGGCCCTCGGAGCTCGCCAACCTCGACGTCGTAAGCGCCCTCGGGGACGTTGGGCGCCTCGAGCGACCGACGTCGCGACACGGCGGCCTCCGCCGGCGATGCGAAGCGCATCAGCTTGACGTACTGGTAACCAGCGCCCAGCTTGTACCAGAGCTCATACGTGCACTCAGCCATCGCTGCGCCTCGGGCATTCCACGTCGAAGCAGCCGCCCGGAGTCAGGGTGAAGCACATCGGGCATTTGTCGACCACGGGCGGTGCACCAAGGCGGCCTGTGCACTCGACAAGGACGTCGACGGCACCGACCACCGTTTTGATGCGCCTGAAGTCAGCCGCGTTGATGCGCAGCTTCATCGCTTGCGCAGCGGCTGGGTGCGAGGTCAACGCGGCGATCAGGCGCAGAGCGGGTGCTCCCCACACCTCGTGGCCGAGGTCTGCCAACGCCTTGAACACGGCGGCCTGGTCGGGCGTCAGCGGTTCTCCAGGTGCGTTAGCACCCTCTCCCTCACTCACTGCTTTTTTGCTTGAGGGAGGGTAAGGGAGGGAGTGAGGTGTTAAAACCTTTAAAAGCATAGTGAGGGGCGCAACTTCGGCCTCTTCGCCCGTGGCGCCAGCCGCGGTTGTGAAATCTTGCACAATTCCGCTACCAGCAGGTTTGTCTTCTGGCCGTGGCGCCAGCCGCGGTTGTGGTGGCGCCAGCCGCGGTAAATCGGGCGTGTTTGCCCTGGTCGGCTCTGTCACCTTGGCGTCTCCGGGGCTGTCAACCGCGGCAGGAAGAGGCCTTCTCCCAGGATCAACCGCGGCTGGCGCCACGTCAACCGCGGCTGCGGCCCTATGTATTTCCTGCAAAAGTGCCTTCCGAGGCACCCACCAGGGCACGTGGCGCCATCTCAGGACGCCCTCGAGCTCGCCGCCGGCGATGCCCCACGCGGGGGTGCCGTACTTCGGGCCGGTGCGGACCAGGACCCGGTCGACCTTTGCGAGGCGCTTCATCACGAGCAGGTCCCAGCGGGCTGCTTCTGGCTTTTCGTCCAGGAGCTCTGCAAGCTCAGCGACCCCGAGCTTCACGTACAAGCCGCCGTCCGTACGGGCGGCGACCAGGGCAACTAGCCTCGCCTCACGCTCCCAGCGGGAGACGTCGACGAGGTTCAGGATGTGCGGCATAAGCCGCTCTATGTTG
>DASSZK010000072.1:0-2875 GCA_035702845.1 Acidimicrobiales bacterium | reverse complement strand
CCTGCCACCACATTCCCTTGCACAAGAACCGCCACTCGAAGAACTGGCCTCCGCTCACGTGGAGCCGCTCAAGCGACCTGCCTTGGCATATGACAGAGACAACACCCGGGACCTCGGGCCTTACCTCAACCACCCTCAAGTCGTGGCGCAGCGTTCGCAACACAGGTAGGCCAACTCTGAACGCCGCGACTGCGCCGGCGCTCAGCACCCAAAAGACAACCCACGCGGCGCGGACCAGGGGATGGCCGACGAAGGATGGCCCGAGTGCAATCACGTGGGCGAAGGACAGGGCTAGGGCCACGTACATGAACAAGTGGAAGGCCCACCACTTTTCGCGCCGGATGCGAGAACGCAAGAACTTCGCAGACACAGTGGCTACGGCCAACATCAGAACGAAGCCGATGGTGGCCTCGACCATCCAGGGGAACCCGCTCACCATGGTGGTTGTCTCATGCCAAGCGCCGGTGTGAGCGGCGGCGGCGTAGGCGAAGACGAGGACGACGACGTGGGCCACGATAAGGGCGATAGGCCAGGGCGCCAAGCGCTTATGCCAGCGCAGCAGGCCGTCTTGGCCTATGGCGCGCTCGACGAAAGGCACCCTCGAGACCAGTAGGACCATGACCAGCGCCAGGTAAGTCCCGGCGAGGCCAGCCGCCCCGCCTGCGAACATGAGCGCGCCCCCCGGGGCACGGAGCTGGCTCGTGGTCTCATTGACGAACGCCGTGGCCAGTGTCGCTCCCAAGCCCAGGCCCAGGACGGTCGACGCCACCGTGACCTGCCAGGGCGCCGGGGCGCTGGACTGGTCGGTACTCGACTGGCCGGTACTGGGCGCACCACTGGACGTCACAGGACGCCCGCCGGCCGCCGGGGCGGTCCGGGGACGACCGTGGTCGGCGCTCCCAGCTGAGGGGCCAGCCCGTTCCTTGGTGGTCGCACCCTTGACCGTTCGGGCACTGCTCGGGACGCTCACAGCTCTCGAAACTAGGTGCCGTCTGTGCTGCACTATGCCAGCGTCCAGTAAAGGTTTGACCAGATGTCAACGAAGGCTAGGGCACGAAGTTTAATGTTCGGCCAAGTGCCGCTCGATAGGGCAGGGCGCTCCAAACGGGCATGGCACTATCAAGGTGTGCGCTTGCTGGTAGTCGAAGACGACGATGGTATAGCGGACCCTCTGGTCGAGGGTCTGAGCAGAGAGGGCTTCGACGTGACCCGTGTCGCCACCGGGGCACAGGCACTGGAGGCTCCGGCGGCCGACCTGGTGCTATTGGACCTCCGCCTACCCGACATGGACGGTTACGACGTGTGCCGCCAACTACGGGCTCGCTCTAGCGTCCCGATCGTGATCGTTAGCGCACGCGGCACCGAGATCGACCGCGTCGTTGGCTTGGAGCTTGGTGCCGACGATTTCATCGTAAAACCGTTCGGTTTGCGAGAGCTCGTTGCCCGGATACGGGCTGTGACGCGCCGCACCCAGCTCGCCAACCATGCAGGCGATGAACAGGCGCCCCCGGGCCGAGTGGCGCCGGCCGGCCAAGGCGGCGGCCCTGGCGCAGATGTCGGAGGCTCCTTCGGAGCCCTAGGTGTGCCGCAAGGGCACAGCCCCAGGTACGCTCAGCCCGACGACGCCGGGCGTGGCCAAGATCTGGGGCGTCTCGTCGTTGACAGGCGGTCGCGGCGTGTCTTCGTCGATGGGGCTGAGGTGGACCTCGCCCCCAAGGAGTTCGACCTGTTGTCCGCGCTGGCAGACGACGCAGGGGCGGTTGTCACCAGGGAACAGATCCTCGAGCAGGTGTGGGGCCCGCACTGGTACGGGCCCACAAAGACCGTCGACGTCCACGTGGCGTCGCTGCGCAAGAAGCTCGGCCATCCTGATTGGGTGGAGACGGTTAGGCGAGTGGGCCTGCGCTTGGGTGACACCACGACGTGAAAAGGAGGCTCCTCGCTTCTTACCTGGTCCTCGTACTGGTCGTCCTCATCCTGCTCGAGGTGCCCCTCGGTGCCCTGATTGCCAACCATGACGAATCGGTGCTGGCGGCCCAAGCGGAGCAAGAGGCGACGGGGCTGGCGATCGTGGTGGGAGAGGGTTTGGAACACCATGAGCCGGGTCAGGTGCGGTCATTGGTGAGCCAGTACCGTGACCGGACCGGTGGCGAGGTGACCGTATACGGGTTGGGCGGCCGGGTGCTCGCGACAGCGGGCACGGACCATGACCATGATGCTCGTCCCGACGCTGGCGCGCTCGTGTCCAGGGCGCTGGCCGGCCACCCCTCCAGCTCGTTCAGCTTTGACGAAGGCCACCCCGTCGCGGAAGCTGCCGTGCCGCTCTCAGTCGACACCCGCTCCCCGGGAGCTGTGCTCCTCGACGTACCGGCAGGCTCCGCCGTCACGAGCGCTCACGAGGCGTGGTTGGTGCTTGCGTTGTTCGGCGCCGGAGCGCTCGCAGCGTCGGTACTTGTCGCCCTGGCGCTCGCGCGCAGCTTTTCGCGGCCACTGGGTGACCTGGAGCGCAGCGCCGAGCGTCTGGGGCGAGGAGATCTCGCGGCGAGGTCGTCAGAAAACGGTCCGGATGAGATCCGCTCCCTTGCGAGCGAATTCAACCGTATGGCTCAGCAGCTGGAAGAACTGGTCGGCGCTCAGAACCGGTTTGTTGCGGATGCCTCGCACCAACTGCGTTCCCCGCTCACCGCTTTGCGCTTGCGCTTGGAAAACCTCGAACCCGATGTGGGTGGGCGGGTGGCTGTGGGGGTTGCGGCCGCCGTGGAGGAAGTGCAGCGGCTGTCGCGGATAGTAGACGGCTTGCTTGCTCTTACGAGGGCGGGAAGTGAGCACCCTTCCAGGGAGATGGTCGATGTGGCCCGCATAATCGAGCAGCGTT
>DASSZK010000366.1:0-3327 GCA_035702845.1 Acidimicrobiales bacterium | reverse complement strand
ACGCCCCCGTTCTGCCGAAAGCATTTTGGTCTGCCACCCGGACCTCGACCTCAGCTCCCGGTGGCGCCCGGCCGGTGGCCACAGGACCGATGTTGCTGTACAAGGTGTCCAAGACCGGGGCTTGCTTTCGCCGCGACCCCTACTGGTGGGGGAACACCCAGCTCCACCTCCAGCTGCATTTCGAGTACCTGTGCGACGAAGTCACCCCATCCCCTGGACAGCAGCTACCTGCTTTGCTGGGCGGGAAGTTGGACTGGACGAACTCACTTTTGGGCGGCGCCGCCAACTTAGGGGGGTACCCCGGGACCGGCTACGGCGTGACGATGTACTACTCCTCGCAGCCGTACATGCTGCCCGCCTACACTCAGTGGCTGAAGTTCGACGCGAGGCGTTGGCCGATGTCCTCCCCCGAGTTCCGCCGGGCGGTGGCTTACGCAGCTAACCCCGCCAAGGTGGCGTCCGATGATTATGCGGGCGCAGTGGAGCCGGCTGGCCCGGTAGGCCTCTTGCCTTCCCTGTCGGCCTATCTTGATAACAAAACGGTTGCCCGGTACGGGTTTCATTTTTCGACTGCCAGAGCAAAAACCCTCCTGCGCCAGTGCGGCTACAAAGGGCAGCCCCTGCACCTGGAGGTCGTGGCGGGGAACCCGGAGCTCACTGCTGCTGCGGCCACCATTTCGGCGCAGTTGCGGGCTGCCGGCATAGTCGTCTCGGTCGTCACCGCCGGCGTTGTGCGCTACCAGGCCGATTTGGCCTCGGGAAACTATGACATGGCGCTCGTTGCGGGTACCGGGCCGGCTCCGACGCCGTGGCAGTACTTCGAAGCATCCCTGGGCACGCCGCAAGGCCTGGCCGCGGGTATAGTGCCCGAGGCCAGTCGCCTATTAGCCGCAGCAGCGGGTACGCCGATCAATGAACGGCTGAGATTGCGAGCCATTTACGGCGATTTAGAGGAAATATTCTTGCAGCAGCTTCCCGTAGTGCCCCTTTGGTACTCGGGTGCCTGGTTCGAGGCGTCTACGTCGCACTGGCGCGGTTACCCGTCTTCGGCTCCGAAATCGGACCACTACACCCCCGTCATGTGGACCGGTTGGCTGGGTGCTACCACAACCGTGCTAGCCCTGGCCCAGCTCTCACCGAGCCGCAAGCGTTGATCCTTCGGGCCGCAAGCCTTGGTCCTTCGGGCCGCAAGCCTCGGTCCTTCGCCTGATCTGCGAGGTAGCGGGCGCCGGAGCCAGGTGAGCCGGTAAGCCACCGGCCGGTGTGCCTCGAGGGCTACCGGGCCTGCTCCAAGACCACTGCCTGGTAGGCGTCGAGGGTGAGACGCGCGCCTGTTAGCTCGCCCTTTTGACGTACCCGTAGTTCGCCGGCACTTGAGCTCACGGGCGCTTCGACGCGGTCTCCGCTCAGATTTATCGCTAGCCATAGGCGAGGCTCGCGGGTGCCGATCTCGGCGATCATTACCCGCGGGTCCTCGCAGGAGACCGCGGGCGCTGCGCCGGCTTCCATGGCGATTGCGGAGTACAGACGCCAGGTGTCTTCGGGGTTGGCATGCCGGCGGCACGCCGCCATGTGCTCGATCGGGTAGGTGCACAGCATCGTCCAACCCTCGCCGTCGGGGTTGAGCACAAGGGCCGGGCGGCCATGCCCGTCGACAGCGACGACCTCGGCGCTCACCGGCTCTACCGGCAGGTAAGCGCGGGCCCATTCCCCCCCGGCGACAGGGAACCTCAAGCGGCTGCCGGCGGCCAGGTTGCCGAAGTCACGCACCATCACCAGTTCGACGACATCGTCGTCGATACGGTCGGCCAAGCCGTAGCGCAATTTGTGGGTGACGCCGAAGATCTCGTTGATCCAGGGCATCCACGGGCCAGTCTGCTCCTTGCCGTTGCCCGCGAAGTAGGAGGCGTACACGTGCCCCCCGGCGCGAGCAATGGCCAGGAGCGAACGCATCCCGTCAGTGGTCGCCATCTTGGCGCAGGGCAGCAGGTAAAGAGGCGGTGAGCCCTGCATGACACCCATTCTCAAATCCCGCTCCCATGCCAGGCCAACCTCGAGGTCCGCTTCACGCGCCGCAATGTAGGACTGGAAGAGATTTGGCCGTACGTCCTCGCGCGAGTACTTGGACCAATTGGGCTCGTCGTGCTCGAAGTTCTCGGGCACCACGATGGAGGCGCGCGCCGCAGGGCGCGCCCAGCCGCCCTCGGTCCCGAGGTCGTGGACCAGTGCCGAGAACCGCTGGACCTCGAATGCCTGAGGCTTGGGTTGCCCTCCACGGTCGGTTATGCCGAAATGCATTTCGAAAGGGTGGTGCCGGTAAGGCTCCTGCGCCGCCAGTGCGTCGTAGTCACAGTTGTTCCAAGCCAGCCATCCCCGCGCCCCCGCAGCCAGCGAGCTGTGGAGCACGACGCGGTAGTAGTCGGCTGCGCTTTCGCCGGAGGCCATATCGGAGCTGAGCCCGAACTCTTCGAGGACCACCGGGCGCCCCGCTACGGCACTGAGCTCGCAGGCGAAGGCCGCCGCGAGCATCTGTCGGACCGGGTCGTCACTGGACAAGTACACGTGCGGGCCAATGAAGTCGACTCGCTGTGCCAGGCGCCGCAGGGAGAAGCCATTGTCGTGGCCGGACGTCTCGATCCCCCACGCACCGTCCCCTGTGCCGACCGGTTGGGCGGCGCTCGCCGCCCGAAGCGCGTCCACAAGGATGTTGGCCCAGGAAGTGACGTGTTCTATATTGCCGTGGCCGCCAAAAAGTGGCATCTCGTTGCTCAGCAGCCACGCGGCGATCGCCGGGTGGGAGGCGAAGCGGGAGGCGATGGCTCGGACGAACCACGCTTGCTGGCCGACGAGCCAGATGTCGCTGTACAGGTCGCGGTCCCCCTGCCAGGGGACAGGCCAATTTTGCCCGGACATGTGGCCGACGATAAAGGTCGGGATAGTCTGCAGCCCTGCCTCGACATGGAGGCCGAGGAAGTCTTCAAAGCGCTCGAGGACTTCTTCGTCGAGGGTTTCGGGAGCCGGCATAAAGTCCGACCAAAAGCAAAAGGACCGGGTAACGGTGCACCCGAGGGACCTGAGAGTCGCCAGTTCTTCTCTTACGATGTCGCCGTCGTAGTTCGCCCACATCCTGGGCCCTCCACTGCGTGACCAGTAGTTGACGCCGATCCAGGTGCTGGAGGTGGTGGGCCAGGTGCCACTGTTGCTCATCGGACCTTCACTTTCAGGGAGCTGGCACTCTCAGGGAGCAGCCGGTGCTTCGTACCACGTTGTGCGCACAGACTAGCGCCCAGAGCACTGCCCGGCCTGCTGCCGGTTGACCAACACGCC
>DASSZK010000250.1:0-4787 GCA_035702845.1 Acidimicrobiales bacterium | reverse complement strand
TCGACGGTGTTAGACGGTAATAAGCCTTTTCGCTGCGTGACGTCGTTGCCCTGCCGAAAGATTTGGCTGATGTCGGGTTCGGTGGCACCAGTGCGACATCGTCCGCGTCCGGCGCTGGCTTACTACCCATCCGGCATCGAGCATGCTCCTCTTGCGATCCCGGGCGTGTTGCATGGCCGCCGCCATTTACCCCGGTGTTATGAAGGGTTTCCCGAGCTGAGGGGCGCTCAGGCGCCGATCACGACGAGCACGTCGCCCGTGCCCACCGATGCGCCGGGAGCAACGCGCACCTCGCTAACGGTGCCCGCGGCGGGGGCGAAGATGCTGTTTTCCATTTTCATTGCCTCGAGGACGCAGACGGCCTGGCCGGCGGCGACGACGTCGCCGGGGGAGACGAGCACTTTGACCACCGTGCCCTGCATCGGTGCGACGACCTCGCCCTTTGCGGCGGTGCGCGCCGGCGCTGCTTCGCCCGCCGATCGAGCGCCCTCGGGTAGCCACACGTCGACTTCGTAGCGGCGCCCGGTCATTTCCACCGCTACCCGCCGGCGGGTAAGCCCGGGGCCGGGGGTCGGCGCCAGGGCGGCGGTGTCGAGCGACGTCAGGTCGAGCCCGCCGAGCCACGTCGTTGAGTGGGTGACCGAGACGAAGTCGGGGTGGGCGAGGACGAGCTCCTGTGCGGGGACCGTGGTGGCAACGCCTTCGACTTCCACCTCGTCGAGAGCACGGAGCAGCCGATGCCGGGCCGCCTCCCGGTCGGGCCCCCAGGCGATGACTTTGGCCACCAGGTTGTCGTAGTGCTGGCTGACGGTGTCGCCCGCCTCGTAACCGGCGTCGGTGCGTACCCACGGGCCGGCGGGGAGGCGCAGGCTTTTCAATTCTCCCGGTGTGGGCACGAAACGCCCGCCTGCGGGGTCCTCGGCATTTACGCGCACCTCGATGGCGTGGCCCCTGATCTCGACCTCGTCCTGTGTGAAGGGGAGAGCTTCGCCGGAGGCGACGAGCAATTGCAGGCGTACGAGGTCGCGGCCGGTCACCATCTCGGTCACCGGGTGCTCGACCTGCAGGCGCGTGTTCATTTCCAGGAAGTAGAACTCGCCATCTTGGTAAATGAGCTCGACGGTGCCAGCGTTGACGTAGCCGCATGCCCGGGCTACCTGGACCGCCGCCTGGCCCATGGCGCTCACAACCCCGGGCGCGAGATCCGGTGCCGGCGCCTCCTCGATCAACTTCTGGTGCCGGCGCTGGACCGAGCAGTCGCGCGTCCCGAGGTGCAAGACATTCCCGTGGGTGTCGGCGAAGACCTGCACCTCGATATGGCGTGGCCACGGAAGGTACTTCTCCAGGTAGCACTCGGGGCGCCCAAATGCCGCTTGCGCCTCGCGCTGCGCGGACGCGAGGGCATCGGCCGCCTCCGCCGCGGAAGCCACCACGCGCATGCCCCGCCCACCGCCCCCGTACGCTGCCTTTACTGCCACGGGCCAGCCATACGCGTCGCCGAACTCCACTACCTCGGAGGCGTCCTGCAACGGCACCTGGGTACCTGGCACCGGAGGAAAGCCGGCCTTGGTGGCAGCGATGCGGCTGCTTATCTTGTCGCCCATGATCTCGATGGCCTCGGGCGGCGGCCCGATCCAGGCGGCCCCGGCATCGACCACGGCGCGGGCGAAGCCGGCGTTCTCCGCCAGGAACCCATAGCCCGGGTGCACGGCGTCAGCTCCACTGCGGCGCATGACGTCGAGGATCTTGTCCACCGCCAGGTAGCTCTCGGAAGCCTTGGCCTCGCCGAGGTAATAGGCCTCATCGGCCTGGCGGACGTGCAGGGCATCGCGGTCGGCGTCGGAATAGACGGCCACCGAGGCGATCCCGAGGTCCCGGCATGCGCGGATGACACGCAGGGCGATCTCGGCACGGTTGGCGACTAGTACTTTTCGAATCGACGTGGGGGCGCGTTCCGGCACGAACGGGCAGTCTGCCAGGCTTTGAGCATGTACGTCGACGGGGCAAGCCGGTTCGACAGCGTCGAACGTGTGACCACCACTACCTCAACCAACAGCGTCCTGGCCGAGCGGGCGCGAGCCGGCGCCCCGGAGGGCCTCGTCCTGGTGGCCGACTACCAGTCGCAGGGCCGGGGCCGGTTTGACCGGTCCTGGGAGGCACCCCCCGGGGCGTGCCTTCTCATGTCAGTGCTGCTCCGCCCCCCGCTCCCCGAGTTGCCACCCTCGCGCCGCCATCTCGCCGTCGGCGCACTGTCGCTGGCCGTCCGCGAGGCAGCCGCTGGCCTTAGCGGCGCAGATGTCCGCTTGAAGTGGCCGAACGACGTCATGGCGGGCGTCATGGCCGGCGCCAAGCTGGCGGGCGTGCTGGCCGAGGCGGTGGGCGGCGACGCCATAGTGGTGGGCGCCGGCGTCAACGTTTCCTGGCGCCCGCCGGACCTGCCGGCGACGAGCTTGGAGGAGCTGGCCGGCCACCCCGTCGACCGCGAGGAAGTGCTGGCGCGGGTGCTTCAGGCCCTCGACCGTCTTTACGGCGATTGGGAGTCCGTGGCTCGGCTCTACGAGGACCACTGCGCCACCATCGGCCGCCACGTCCGCGCCGAGACGGGCGAAGGCGTCGTGGAGGGCGTGGCCAGCGGTGTCGACGCCGACGGGGCCCTGCTCGTGGTGCAGGACGGTCGGCCCACTCGAGTGGTGGCCGGCGACGTGGTACATGTCAGGTAGCCCGAGGTGTAGGCCCGAGGTAATAGGGTCGTGCGTCATGAAGGCCTTGGTCCTCTGCGGTGGTGCGGGCACACGCCTGCGCCCCATCACCCACACGCGCGCCAAGCAACTGGTGCCCGTGGCCAACAAGCCCGTCCTGTTCTACGGCCTGGAGGCCATCGCCTCAGCTGGGATCAAGCAGGTGGGGATCACCCTGGGCGACACGGCCGACGAGGTGAAGGCGGCGGTGGGCGACGGCTCGGCGTTCGGCCTGGAAGTCACCTATATCCCCCAGGAGGCGCCGCTCGGGTTGGCCCACTGCGTGCTGATCGCCAGGGAGTTCCTGGGCGACGACGACTTCGTGATGTACCTGGGTGACAACCTTTTGCAGCAGGACCTGCACAGCTTCGCAGAGCGCTTTGAGGCGCAGCGGGCACGTTGGACCGCGCCGCGCCTCGGCGAGGAGCGCCCCATCGTCCCTTCGGCACAGATCCTCCTTCGCAAGGTCGAGGACCCGCAGCGCTTCGGCGTGGCCGAGCTCGACGACGCGGGGAGGGTGGTGCGCCTCGTGGAGAAGCCGACGGTGCCTCCCTCGGATCTCGCACTGGTGGGGGTCTACCTCTTTGACCGCAAGATCCACGATGCCGTGGCATCGATAAAGCCCTCGCCCCGGGGCGAGCTGGAGATCACCGACGCCATCCAGTGGCTCATCGACCAGGGAGAGGTCGTGCTCTCGGAGATCCTCGACGGCTGGTGGATCGACATGGGCAAGCTCACACCGCTGCTCGAAGCCAACCGCCTGTTGTTAGAGGGCATAGAGCGTCGTATTGACGGAGACGTGGACGCCGACAGCCAAGTCGACGGGCGGGTAATAGTCGAAAGCGGGGCTGCCGTCGTGCGCAGCCATGTGCGCGGCCCCGCCATTATCGGCGCCGGCTCCCAGATCGTCGACAGCTATGTGGGCCCTTTCTCTGCCATCGGTCCGGGGACTTTGGTCGAGAGCTCGGAGATCGAGCATTCGGTGGTCATGGGGACAAGCCGCATCGTCAACGCCGGGCGGTTGGAGGATTCGCTGCTCGGTTACGACGTTGAGGTGGTCCGCAGCGCCCGGCGCCCGGTAGCGACCCGGCTCATGGTGGGCGACCACTGCCAGATCGACCTTTCCTGACCCTCAGCTAACCTGCCTGGCGTGAAACTGTTCGTTACTGGCGGCGCCGGCTTCATCGGGTCCAACTACGTGCGCCAGGTGTTGGCCAACACCGACGACGAGGTGACCGTCTATGACGCCCTCACTTACGCGGGCAACCTCTCCACGTTGAAGGACGTGGCTGAGGCGTACCCCAGCCGCTACCGCTTCGTGCACGCCAACATCTGCGAATTCACCGCGCTGGAGCAGGCGATGGCCGGCCACGACGCGGTCGTGCATTTCGCCGCCGAGAGCCATGTCGACCGGTCGATAGCCGGGCCCGAGGACTTCGCCATGACAAACTGCGTCGGCACCAACCTGGTGATGCACGCGGCACGCCGGGCGGAGGTCGGGCGTGTGCTGCACATCGGCACGGACGAGGTCTACGGGTCCGTGGAGACCGGCCACTCGGGAGAAAGCGACAGGCTGGAGCCCCGCTCGCCCTACTCGGCGTCCAAGGCGGGTTCCGACCTGATAGCCCTGTCGTACTTCAGCACCTACGGTTTGCCCGTGATGGTCACCAGGTCGTCCAACAACTTCGGACCGTTCCAGTACCCCGAAAAGCTCATCCCGCTGGCGGTGGCGAACCTGCTCGACGGCAAGAACGTGCCCTTGTACGGGGATGGGCTCAACCAGAGGGACTGGTTGTTCGTAGAGGACAACTGCGCCGCCGTTGATATGGTCCTGCGCTCGGGGCAAGCGGGGGAGATCTACAACATCGGGGCCGGGGTGGAGATGCCCAACCGGGAGCTGGTGGCCAAGCTGCTTGCTCTGGCCGGTGCCGGCGACGACCGCATCGATTGGGTCCCGGACCGCCTCGGGCACGACCGGCGCTACAGCGTGGCCACAGAGAAGGTCCGCGCCCTTGGCTGGTCGGAGAAGCACCAGCTTGACGACGCCTT
>DASSZK010000238.1:0-19489 GCA_035702845.1 Acidimicrobiales bacterium | reverse complement strand
CAAACACGTGCTGTCGCTGCTTTGGCCGTGCAAGAGCTGCACCTCGATAAGAACCCAGCGATCTTTTTGCAGAGCTACCGAGGGACCGCCACGAGCGGTGTCATCCTCTCGGTCCAGCTGAGCGCACCCACTCCCGCAGATGCGGTGGTGCGCGCCAACGCGGTAGCGCAGGCGTTCTTGCAGGTGCGCTCCCGGGAGTTTGCCTATCAGACCGGCATACAGGTGCAGGCACTCGGTTCGGAGATCAAGGCCCTTCAGGCCAAGGTCCAGTCCCTGAATGTGCAAATCCAAAATGTGCCGTCGGCCGGCGCCGGCTCGCAGGCTGCCAACGAGGTCACTTCACTGGTAAGCGAGCGCAGCAGCGACCAGTCACAGATCTCCCAGATCCAGCAGCAGCAACAGCAGGACCAGCTGGCTCTGCAGGCGGTCAACCAGGGCAGCCGCGTCCTGGACCCAGCCGTCGCGTACGGCTCGTCCATGGCCAAGGTGATCGCCATGGACGGCCTCACCGGTTTGGTGGGCGGGCTGGGGCTCGCCTTCGGTGTCATCGTGGTGGGCGAACTTCTCTCCGACCGGCCACGCCGGCGCAGTGAGGTTGCAGCGATGACCGGTACCCGCGTGGAGCTCAGCATGGGCCCCGTGCGCCCCCGGCGGTTGGGCCGCCGGCGTGCCCTGCGCCGCTACGTGCAGCAGCCGACGCCCATGATGGCGCTGGCCGGTAGCCGCCTCGCTGCTCGCTGTGCCGGGATGCGCGGCCGTGCCCTGGCCGTTGTCGCGCTCGGCCCGCCAGACGTCCCCGGGGTGGTGGCGTGCCTGGCAGCGCGCCAGCTGGCCGGCAGTGGGGCGCGCGTAGTGCTGGTCGACTGGGCGCAAGGTCGCCCGCTGGCTGCGTTGCTCGGGGTCAAGGCCAATGCCGGGTCGGCGGTGACAGTGCCGTGCGGAAGCGGGCAGTTCGGGCTCGTAGTGGCGAGCAACGTCCCGGGTACTTCCCCCAACTGGGACGAGGCGGAGCAAGATGTCGTTTTGGTTGTGACCAACCTCAGCCCGGCCATCGGAGCCGAGCACCTGGCCCCCTGGACGGCAGGCGCTGTCCTGGTGGTGAGCGCGGGTGAGGTCACGGGCACGGCGATGACTGGCGCGGCGCAGCTGTTGGCCGACGCCGGCATACCGGTCACATCGGCGATCCTGGTGGGATCCGCTCCCGACGACGAGTCCGTGGGCACCTTGACCGAGCGCACGAGCGCCGGACAGACGGCACCTGCCGGCGCCGACCCCTACGCCCCGTTGAGCAGGCGCAGTGCATTGTCCCGGTAGAGGGCGCTGAGCACTGGCCCAGGGAGCCCGAGGCCGCTGATGTCCCAGCGCCCTGAGCCAGGCGGTTCCTCGGCGGTATAAGCGAAAGCCTCGTCTTCGGTCTCGAGGAACCGGAAGTACGTCTGCAACATCTCGGCGCGCAGCGGGAACACGTCCGTACCGAACAGGACGCGGTCGGGGTGCGCATTGATGAGAGCGGCAGCGGCCCGTGGTTGGCGCCCGAGCTGGAGGTGCACCCAGGCGAGGTCGATATGGAAATTGGGGTAGCGGTCCATCATCGCCCCGACATGGGCCAGGTTCTCTGGGTAATAGCCGTGGGCAGCGACAAAGTTGGTGCCGGGATGAGCGGCCACCACCTGCTCGAAAGCATGCAGGAGCCGGTCAAATTCCTGCGTGCCCCCGGCCTGGCGGGAGTTTTGGGGGTAGCGCAACAGTTCTTCCAGGCGCTCGTTGTGGTAGTCGACGGGGCGAAAGAACGCGACCGGGTCGACCACGTGCGATAGCACCGGGAGGCCGAGCTCACCGGCCGCTCGCCACAGCGGTGCAAGGGCGGGGTCGTCGGCCATCACCAAGCGCCCCCCGGCGTGCACGTTTGTACCCAGGTCTTTCCATACTTTGAGGCCCCGCGCCCCAGCCGAAACCGACTTTTGCAGGGACTGGACAAGTCGCTCGGAGCCGTCGCGCTCGTCGAGCAGCCTCCAGTCAACGTGGCAAAAGGTATAAAAGCTCCCCGGATGTGCCCGGTCGTAGCGGTCGAGGTTCTCTTCGAGCTCAGCGCCCCAACGCCCGTCCAAGTTGACAATGGCCTTGATGTTGCACGAGCGCATCATGGCGACCAAGGCGTCGACGTCCGGCTCCATCCACGTGCCCTCTGGCGACAACCACCGGCCGAGGTGGGTATGGAAATTGACCGCGGGCACGCAGGCGGCGCTGCGGAGGTGGACCGGCACCTCCAGGGTCGAGCGGGGCTGGTAGTTGCCTAACCGGGGACCTTTGGCTCGCCATCTGCGCACACCTCGGCCGAGCTCGATCACAGGGCCGGGAAGGCGCCGGCGCGCCGAGGCCGGGGGAGTGGCGCGTTCGGGCACGAGCGGTAGGTTAGCGCCAGGACAAGCCGGCCCTATAAAAGCCCGGCGATTCAGCGAAGAGCTGTCAGCTCCAGATGTCTCGCATGACGTTGAAAACCACACGGGAACCAAATCGGTCGAGCTTTATGGGTAGCTCGCGCATGTCGCTCAGCGCCTGGCGCACGGCTGTCTGGTTGTTCCCCGGGCACAGGACGAACAAGAAACCGCCCCCACCGGCCCCGGTCAGCTTGGCCCCTGTCGCCCCCGCAGCGAGCGCCCGTTGCACCATGGAGTCCACCTTGTCGTTGGAGATGTTCGTAGCGAGGCCGCGCTTGGCTTCCCAGCTGCGGCGCACAATGGCTCCCAGCTCGTCGACGTTGCCGTTGCGCAGGTGCTCGACAGCTGACCCGGCCAGGTCCCTCAGAGTATGGAAGCCGTCCAGCGAGCGCTCGACGTTTTTGGACTGCTCTTCCAGGATCGTGGTGGCGCTCCTGGTCACGCCCGTGTAAAAAAGCATGATCTGGGCCTGGAGCTTGTGACGCTCACCGGCGGTGAGGACCAGCTCGGTGGCCTTGACCTCGTCGCCGGGACCGAAGCGCAGATCCTGGATCCCGCCCAGGGCGGCGATGTACTGGTCCTGCTTGCCGATGCGCTTGCCGCAGCGGTTGATCTCGATGTCGCACGCCGCCTCTGCCAGTACCTCGGCGGGCACCTGGCGGTTCTGGTAGGCCCACAGGGCTTGGAGGAGCCCGACCGTGATCGACGACGACGAGCCGAGGCCCGACCCGCTCGAAGGGATGTCGGCCAGCATCGTTATCTCCACGCCGCCGGGCACGCCCGTTACGCGCATAGCCTCGCGCACCAGCTCGTGCTCGAGCGCGCCGACATCGCTTACGATCTCCTTGCGCGAGTAGTTGACATAGATGTCGTCGTCGAAGCGCTGGTTGACGATGACGTACACGTACTTGTCGATGGCGCAGTTGAGGACCCGGCCCCCATGGGCAATGTAGTAATCAGGCAGGTCTGTCCCACCTCCGACCAGGCCGATGCGCAGCGGGGTCTTGGTGATGATCATCGAAGTTGCCTCGTTTGCCAATCGGCCTGCGCCCGCTCGTAGGCCTCGTGTGTGCCGATGTCGAGGAAATAACCCTCGACGGCTATGCCCCTGGCGCGGCCCACCAGGAGCGGCAGGAGGTGGTAACCGATGTCTTTAGGGGTGCCAGGCCCGATCTGGTCGAGCACCTCCGGGCTGAAAGCGTAAAGCCCGGCATTTGCGAGGTCGCTACTCGGGTGCTCGGGCTTTTCGACGAAGCTTGTCACCACGCCGTCGGTGCCGAGCTCGACTATGCCGCAGGCCGAGGGCTTCGGGGCGTGGAAAAGGGCCAAGGTGGCGGCGGGGGACCACTTGCGTTGGGCGACCACCAGTTCGTCGACGTCGAAGTCGGTTAAGTTGTCTGCATAACAGACCAGGAACATCTCCTCACCCTGCACCCAGTCCCTGTTGGCCCAGAGAGTCCCTGCGCTGCCCAGCAACTCGGGCTCGTGGGAGATCCGCACGCGAGGCGCACCGGTACGTGCCTCCAGGTGGGCTTCGACCGCACCGGCCAAGTGGTGGGTGTTGACCAGGACCTCGTCGACGCCCGCTCCGGCGAGGTTGTCCAGCCAAATGTCGAGCATCGGTTTGCCTGCGACGGGCAGCAGGCACTTGGGGGCTCGGTCGGTGAGCGGGCGCAGGCGAGACCCGAGGCCCCCGGCGAGCAGGAACGCCTTCATTTGCCTGATTGGCGCACGACACCAAGGGCGCGCATGCGCTCGTTGGCCTCCGCCAGGACGCTGTCCAGGCCCGGCATCCCCTCCAACCACGCGGCATAGGAAGCCACAGAGTGAGCCGGGGAGTGCTTGGGTTCCCAGCCCAGAGCCCGGAGCTTGGAGATATCGGAAAAGATGTGGCGGGTGTCGCCGAAGCGGTACTCCCCGGTGATCTTGGCCGGTTCGCTCGAGCCGTAGTGGCGCATCACCGTGTCGGCGAACTCCTTGGTCGTGACCGCCTTGCCGCCGCCCACGTTAAAGGCTTGGCCGACCGCCTTGTCGTGGCTGAGCACCAAGACATTTGCGTCCACCACGTCATCGATGTTGACGTAGTCGCGGATGGCGCCCCCGTCCTCGTAGGCGACCGGGGGCAGGCCGAGCAGGTAGCTCAAGCAGAATATCCGGCAGGCGCCCGAATAGGCGTTGTAGACGGACTGGCGCGGGCCTTGCACGATGCTGTAGCGCATCGCCACTGTGGGGATCCCGTACCGGCGCCCCAGGTTGAGGGCCACCATCTCCTCGGCGTACTTGGACATACCGTAAGGGTTTTGCGGGTTGGAGACCGTTTCGGGCGTCTGGCGCATCTCGAGCGGGCCGCCGCAGGTGGGGCAGGCGATGTCCCACTCGCCCCTCTTCAGGGCGTCCTCGGGGCGCATCCCGGGAAGCTGCTTGCCGTCGATGGGGCACGTGTAAAGGCCTTCGCCCATTGCCGCCTGCGAGGAGGCGACGACGACGCGGGCAAGGTCGAGCCTGTCCGCTACGGCGATCTCGAAAATGAGCGCCGTCGAGGTCACGTTGACATCGAAGAACCGGTTGAACTCCGGCAAGTAGTCCTGGTAAGCGGCGAAGTGGTACACGGCGTCGGCGCGCCGGAGCAACGCCCGCAGAAGTTCCCGGTTGCGCACGTCGCCCTGGTAGAAATCGATGTCCGGGGCCAGGTACGCGGGCGGCCCGTCCCGGTGCACTGGCGGCACCAAGGCGTCGAGCACGGTTACTTCGTGGCCCTCGGCCAGGAGGCGGTCGCAAGTGTGCGAACCGATGAAACCCGCACCGCCGGTTACGAGGATCCTCATTTTTTGGCGTGCCTCCGTTTGTCGCCGACTTCCCTGTACACGTCCAAAGTGGCCGCACCCGTGGCCCCCCATGTGAACCCTGCCGCCCGCCGCAGCCCGAGCTCGCGCAGCGTCGCTGAAGCTGGGCCTGACGCCTGCACAATGGCATCCGCGATCGACGCCGGGTCGTGAGGGTCGCACAACAGCGCCGCCCCGCCCGCCGTTTCGGGCATGGCGCTCAAGTTGGAGGTGACGACCGGGCAGCCGCAGGCCATCGCCTCGAGTAGCGGGAGGCCGAAAGTCTCAGCGAACGAAGGGTAAACGAGTGCGTCGGCACACCGGTAAAATTGCACCGTCTCCTCCAAAGGGACGCCACCGACGAAGACCACGTCCTGCGCGATCCCCAGCTGCCGCGCCAACTCCTTTAGCTCGGCGCCGTACTTTGGCTCCCGCGCCAGGCCGACGATCGCCAGCTGGCGCCCGCCCATGCGGTCGCGCGCTGCGGCCCAGGCGCGCAACAGGCCGTCGCAGTTCTTGTACGGCCAGAGCGAGGAAACAAACAGGATGAACGGCTTGTCGATGCCGTGCGCCGCTACCCGGGCGCGGGCCGCGGCGGCATCTCCGGGCTTGAAGACCTCGTGGTCGACGGCTTCGTGGACGAGCTTGAGCTTGGCCGGGTCGATGTCCAGGTAGTGCTGGACCTCCGAGCGCAGGCTCTCGGAGTTGATGATGACCGCTTGCGCCAGGCGCGCCGAGCGCGGGTAGCTGAAGCGCCGGTACATGCGTACGGGCAAGGAGATGGCTTCGGGGGTGGTGTAGGCGTGCATGGTCTTCATGTGCACCACCAGGGACCACGTCGGGTTGAACACGGGAGCCATCAAGGTGTTGAGCACGTCGATGTTGCTGAGGGGCAAGCGCAGGGGCGAGTACGCGTGCTCGGACAGCGTGCGCAGGGAACGGCGCTCGTTGGACCACGGGAAGGTGATGTAGTGGACCTGGTCGCCGTAACCCTGGAAATGTGCACGCGACTTGGGGCTCACGATGAGGTGCAGCTCCTCGTTCGCCTCCAGGCGCTTGGCCATCTCGGGGATGACCCGGGTCCAGAACCAGTGGGCGCCGGACGGGTTGGCCGGGTCCTCGGTGATCAGGTTTATGGCGACACGCAGTTTGGCTTTGGCGAGACCATTGCGCTGTGCAGGCGCCGGCGGGGCCGTGGGGCCCAAGACGGTGGTCATGGCTAGAAAGTCGTGACCGTGACGACGTCGTCGGACATGCGGGATTGGCGTATGTACTGGGCGATCGCGTGCATCACGCACTGGTGAAGGTCTTCGATGATCCCGTAATTGGCGCATTCGACGTGGACGGCAACGTCGGCTTGCTTGCGCGAGTCGCCGCCGCTGAACCCGGTGAGCGAGATGGTGGCCACCTCGTGCTGGCGGGCCCACTCGATGGCACGCACGATGTTGGGGGAGCGCCCGGACGAGGAGATGGCGATCAGGACATCGCCGGGCCGAGCTGCCGATTCGAGCTGGTAGGAGAACACGTTCTCGTACCCGAGGTCGTTGGCGATGGCCGTCACCAGCGCCATGTTGGTGCTGAGGCTCACGACCCGGGGTTTGAGGTCAGTCTCGGTGCGCACACCCTTTAGGTGGTCGCACTGCAAGTGGTTGGAGATGGCTGCAGAGCCACCGTTGCCGCACGAGAAAACGGTGGCACCACTCGTATAGGCGCTTTGGAGGACGCCGGCCGCCCTCTCGACCGAGGCCTGGTCGATGGAACCGGCTGCTTTGGCCAGTTCGGCGAAGTAGTCCAGGCAATATGTCGACGCCACCGTGTAGGACGTGGCCGGGAACTTGCCCAGGGTGACGGCGAGCGCCGAATCTCTAAGGTCGTAGGTTGCGGTCATCGGGCGGCCCTTTCAGGGATGGCGAGCCTTTCAAGGATGGCGAGCCTTTCGAGGATGGCGAGCCTTTCAAGGATGAAGGAAGCGGCGGCGGCCAGGTCAGGGAGATGGGCGGAGTAGCCGTCGTCGGCCAGCGGCTCGTCCCCGACGTGGATGGCCTGAGCGCCCACGGCTCGGGCCATGCCGATGTCTGCTGCGCTGTCGCCCACGACCCAAGAGCTCTCGAGGTCGAGCCCGAGGGCGAGAGCGGCTGCCCTGGCCATCCCCGGCCCGGGCTTGCGGTCGTCGCTGGCCCGGGAAAACGGGGCCACAGTGCCCTCCGGGTGGTACGGGCAGTACAAGAAGAGGTCCACATGTGCTTCATGCTCTGCCAGGCGCTGCTCCAGGTAGCGGTGGACCGCCTCGACGTCATCGATGCCGTAATAGCCACGGGCTACCCCGGCCTGGTTCGTCACCACGGCCACGGGCAACCCGGCCCGGTTGAGGCGTGCGATGGCCTGAGCGGCGCCGGGGATGAGCTCGACCCGCTCAACGGAGCCCACGTAACCGTGGTCGACGATGATCGTGCCATCCCTGTCCAGCAGGGCTCCGGCCCGCATGCTGGTACTCGCCCGCACTCAGCGCCGCCCCTTCACGTCACATTTCCAGAACATGTCAAGACTTAGGAGTTGCACCGGTGGCCAAAGATACGAAGGCCCAAGGCGCGATGGCCCAGGGACACCGGGGCCCAAGACGCGGGGCCCAAGACGCGGGCCCAGGGACGCGAGGCCATGCCGGCCTCTCAGGTACTGATGGGCCGGGCCCGGCCCGAGATCTCGGTTGCCAGGCGTCGTAAGCCTTGGCGTTCGGAGCTCGTAAGGACGTAGTCCCAAACAGTGGCGAAATACACAGCGGCGCCCATCACGGCCAGGGGTGCCCGCACAATTAGGACGTTTGGCGACAAGGTGCCCACTAGAGCGAAAGCGCCCATGGCCCCGGCGACGAGCACGGCGCGCCGCCCGCGTGCGGGCAGGGGGGACGATGGCAGGTAGGGCGCGGCGCGCCGGGTGGCGAGGCGCCAGATGAGCGATTGCACTACCAAGAGCCCGGCCCACACTCCGGCGGCGCCGGCTGCGCCAAAGCGCGAGGTCAAGAACCACGCTCCTACGAGGTAGGGCCCGATCTCAGCCAGCTGCACCCGGGCAATGACCTTTGTCCGCCCCGAGGCCAACAGGTAGGTCATCGGGACTTCGCCCAATGCGTTGAACCAGGCGCCGACGATGATCATCAACACGGGCAACGTCGAGTGCACCGCATAGACGGGGCCCGCCCAGACGCGCAGGAACGGTTGGGCGACGAAGGCGAGGGCGATGGCGCAGGGGGTTAGCACCAGGTATACGAACTGGAGGCTCTTGCCGTACAAGGCGCTCTGTCGGGGGCGGTCGCCGGTCGCCTCCAACCTCGACAAGCCGGGCATAAGCGGAGCGCAGAGCTGAGCCGGGAGGAAGTACAGGGTGGTCCCCAGGGTGGCGGCGACCGCGTAGTAGGCGACGGTCGTCGTGGAGTGGTTGTGGGCCAGGAAGAACCGCTGCCCTGTGGCGATGCCGATGGACGCCAGGGCGGAAACAGTGAGGTTGCCGCCGTAGCTGAGCAATTGGCGCGCCACCCCGTCGCCGGTGCGAGGCCGGCGCCACTGTGGCATCAGGCGGCGTGCCATGTACAGGTTTGCGGCCAGTGCCAAGCAGGCACCGGCCAGGTTCACCGTCGCTGCAGTGACTACACCGCCTGCGACGAGGGCCAGGGCCACGGGTATGCCCACGGAGGCGACGAGGTTGCCGCTGTTGGTAATGAGGGTGTAGGACCGCCAGCGCAAGCGCACCAACTGGGGGGTGTTGACGGTGCCTGAAAGCGACTGCACCAGCAACAACGCACACGCCAGGCGCAGGCCCGTCACCCCGGGACCGAGCAGGGTGGAAGGGACCTTTAGCAGGTGGCCGAGCAGGTACGGGGCCTCGACCGCCATTGCCAGAGCGACAATGCCGGTGCTGAGGCCGGTTATGCCCGCAGCCCCCCAGACCACTGCCGACTCCCCCTCGGGGTCGCCGAGCGCATAGCGCTCACTGGAGAACTTGGTCGAAGCAGACGACATCCCCACATCGGCGAGTGCGGCCCACGTGAGGGTGGTCTGTAGTAACGCCCAGAGCCCGTAGCGAGAGGGCCCGAGCAGGCGCACGGTAAAAGGGATCGTAACCAGGTTGGCGAGCAACATGACAACGCGCCCGCTAAGGGCCCAGGCGCCTGCTCCTGCCACTTGTGCAGTAGAGGGCCGGCCCGGCGAGGGCGCCGCCTCGTCTTGTGAATTGGTGCCCGTCAGCTCGCGCCCCGAGCCGGAGGCGCGAGCGTAACGGGCGACGGTCACAGGCTTTGGGGCTGGCCTGACGCCAGGCTCCGCTCAGCCGCCAAGGTCGCTTTTGTGGTGGCTACCAAAGACGCCAACGAGATGGGCATGGGCCCGCCGCTACGCACCGCCTCGAAAAAGGCGTCCATCTGGTCTTTTTGGCCCTTGTCCTGGGAGCCGAGCGAGCGTTGGGCCCTGGGTACGCGCCCCGCGTAAACGCTGGCCTTTTTGAAGTTGTCGAGGCGGGCAGAGCGCCCCCCGCATGCCGCCTCAAAAGTCTCCTTGGGGAACCGTGGGTGCCCGTTGATGAAGTAGGTGACCGTGCCCAGGGAGCCGTCGCTGAAGCGGATGCTCGTTTGGATGTTGTCCCGGCTCGATGTGGCCAGCGCGCTCACCTCTACGGGGTCGGAGCCGGTCCACCAGCTGAGCGTGTCTATGAAATGGCCACCTTCCCCGATGAAGCGCGATCCCTCGGTCTCTTCGTTGGCGTACCAGGTGCCGTGGGAAAGTGGTCCGGCATTGACGAAGTAACGGGTGATCATAGGTTCGCTGGCCCGGCCAAAATGCTTGCGCATCGTCGTCAGCATGGGCGAGAAACGCCTGTTGAAGCCGACCATCAGCCTGTCATTGCCCGTGGCTTCCACTGTGGCCAGGATCTTGTCGAGCTCTTCGGTGCTCAAGCACAGGGGCTTCTCGACAAAGACGGTCTTGCCCGCCTCGAGGGCCTGGCAGACCAGCGAGGCGTGCGAACTGTGGGGGGTCACCACGAAAACGACGTCGATGCCGGCGTCGTCGAGCACGGCGGCAGTACTTGTACAGGCATCGGAAAAGCCGAACTTCTTCTGTGCGTTCACTGCTGACAGCGACTTGCGGGTAGCCACCCGCACGAGTTCGGTGCCCTCGCGGCCGGCTATGTGGGGCAACAACATCGACGAGGCATAATTGCCGGCACCGATGAAGCCGACCTTGACCGTTTCGGTGGCCGGGTAGGCGGACCTGCGTACAGAGCGCAGCGGTTTGGCGCGCTGTGAGGTCCCATCGCTCAGCACCTCGAGGTCCTGGGCCGGCTCGGCCGGGGGCTCGTCACCGGTGCGGCCGGGCTCGCTGGCTTTGTACTTGAACAGGAAACCGACGCCTTTGAGGTCACCAGAAGCCATGCGGGCGTAAACGTCAGTCGCGTCTTCGAGGGGGTAGGTGCCAGACACCAGGGGCTCGGGGTCGATGTCGCCCGACGCGACCAGGTCTACGAAGCAAGCCAGGTTGCGCCGCTCTGTCCAGCGGACGTAGCCGGCGGGGTAGTCGATGCCCTCCACCTCGTAGCTCGGGTCGTAGCGCCCGGGGCCGTACGAGCGCGAAAAGCGAAGTTCCAGTTCCTTTTCGTAGTAGGCGCTCCACGGGAGGTCCAGCTTGCACTTGCCGATGTCGACAACGCGTGCCCGGTCGCGAGCAAGCTTGGCCGCCAGTTCCACGGGACCGTTGGAACTGCCGCTCGCCACCAAGAAGATATGGTCGGCGCCCAGGCCGTCGGAGGCCCTGGCTACGGCGCTCTCCACTGCGGCCAGCCCGTCGCCTTCAGGCGCGGCACATAACAGGGCCCCGGATTTTTCCGCCAGCTGGCAACGCTCTGGGACCATGTCTATACCGACGACCTTAACTCCCGAGGCCACCAGCAACTGCACTACCAGCTGGCCTACCAGGCCCAAGCCCACGACAACGGCCGTGTCCCCCAACGCGGGTGCCCCCTGGCGCACGCCCTGCAAGGCGATCGAACCGACTGTGGCAAAAGCGGCCAGGTGGGCGGGGACCCCGTCGGGCACGGGCACGCACAGGTTTACCGGGACCCAGTTGAGCTCGGCGTGCAGCGCGAACTCGTTGCCTGCACAGGCCACAAGCTGGCCGACGTGCAATTCCTCTGCGCCGCGGCCGACTTCCACCACGACACCGGCCAACGAGTAGCCAAGGGGCGTATAGGAGTCGAGCTTGTTCATCACCTTGCGGTACGCGTTCATGGGCCCCTGCTGGGCGACCGTGTCGAGCACCTTTTTCATCTGGTCGGGCCGGGCCCTCGCCTTGCCGATCAGCGACATCTTGGACTCGCCGACCTTCATCAGCTCGGTCCCGGTGGAGATGAGCGAGTACAGCGAGCGCACCAGGACCCCTCCGGGCGAGCAAGCCGGGGGCGGTACGTCGAGCACGGCCAGTTCGCCCGTCTTGTAGTTCTGCGCCACTTGTTTCATGTTCCGGGGTCCTTCCGTGATATGCGGTGCCGGGTGCCGGCTCAGATGCCGACGCCGGCCTTGGTCGTCTGGCGGTACCAAAGCTCGAGGGTCAGCAGCTGCCAGATCTGCTTGGAACGGTCTTGTCTGCCGGCGCGGTCTTCGTCTATGAGCGAGCGCAGCGACTCCGAGCAGATGAAGCCGGTATTTACCAGTTCGCCTTTGACCAGGACATCGTCGACCAGCTCGCGCAGGTCCCGGGTCACCCAGGCCCGCAGCGGCGCCGAGAAGGACGCCTTTGGGCGATGGATTATCTCCTTGGGCAACCAAGCCTCGGCGGCACGCTTCAGGGCCACCTTGCCCGTGCGGTGGTGGACCTTTTGGTCACCGGGCAACGAGAACGCAGCCCGGAACACCAGAGGGTCCACGAAGGGGACACGGACCTCGGTGGAGGCGGCCATGCTGGCCCGGTCGGTATAGGTGAGGTTGAGGCTCGGCAGGAAAAGGCGCGAGTCGGCCAGGCACATCCGGTTGACGTGGTCTGAAAGGCGGTTGTCGGCGTAGGTCTCGAAGTGCTCGCCGAGTACGTCGTCGATGTCCGGCTCGAGCTCGGGGCTGACCAACGACGCCAGGGCGTCTGGGTCAAAGAGCGTGTAACTGCGCCGAAAAGCCGCTTCCTCGGGTAGTTCGGCGAAGGTGAGGAAGCGCTTGGCCCAGCGCACATAGCGCAAGCCCCGCCCCCCGGCGGCCACGGGTAGGTGGTCGACCAGGCCGCTCACGCCGCGGCGGGCGCCCGAGGGAAGGCCCCGGTACTGCTCCGCCATGACGCAGGCGATGTGCTTTCGGTAACCGCCGAACATCTCGTCCGCGCCCATCCCCGACAAGATGACCTTTACCCCCGCCTCCCGGGCGGCCTGGCACATCAAGAGGGTGTTGATGGCAGCAGGGTCCCCGATGGGCTCGTCCAAGATGTCGACCAGCTGGGGGAGGAGGCCCACCACGTCGGGCGCGATCTGTATCTCGTGAAGGTCGATGTTGTGCTGCCGGGCTATTTTGCGGGCATATACGGCATCGTCGGGCATGGCTTCGAGGCGCTGGTCTTCGGGCCTGAAAGTTATGGTGTAGGCGTCTACGTCAGGGTTGGCCCTTTTGGCCAGCACGGTGACGATGCCTGAGTCGAGGCCGCCCGAGAGGAAGCTCGAGACGGGTACGTCGGCCACGAGGTGGGCGTTGACCGATGCCTCGATGGTCTCCCGCAGGTCCACGGGCGGGCCGGCCGCAGCGGCCGCCGCAGCCTCGGCGGCGTCAAAGAAGGTCTTGGTGCGCACCGTGCCGTCGGGGCGGAACTCCGCCCATGTCCCGGGAGCAAGCTTTTGCACCTTGTTTATCGCACAGCGCTTCTCCGGTACCCAAAAGTACAGCAAAGAAGCCACCAGCGCTGAGGGTTCGATCTGCAGCTCGTGGCCGAAGGCGGCCACGAGAGCCTTGAGCTCCGAAGCGAAGACGACGCCGTCCTTGCGGCACAAATAGTGCAGAGGCTTTATGCCAAGGTGGTCCCGGGCCAAGAACAAAGAGCCACCCTGCTGGTCGAAGAGGGCAAATGCGAACATGCCGCGGAACTTGCGCAGGCATGCCGGGCCCCACATGCGCCAGGCTTCGAGGACGACTTCGGTATCGCAAGAGGACACAAAACGCGCCCCTAGCGAGGCGAGCTCGGCTCGCAGCTCGCGGAAATTGTAGAGCTCGCCGTTATAGCTGAGGGCCAGGCCGTCTTTGACCAGAGGTTGGCTCCCGTGGGCCAGGTCGATGATGGACAGCCGCCGGTGCGCCAGGTGGACGCTCGCCCGCTCGTCAGAAAAAGAATAAAGGCCGCAGTCGTCGGGGCCTCGGTGAGCCTGGCGCTCGCTCATCAGCCGAGCTGCTGCTTCGCCGTCGACCTGCTGGTAGGCCCCGGCTATGCCGCACATAGTGGGGCTCGCTCAGGCAGGTGCTGCATACATGTTGACGAGACGCTCTAGCGCCCTCCAGATACATGCGAGGCGCTGGTGTGACCGAAGCCAAAGCGCGAGAGGAAATGTTCGTTCAGCGCGCGCCGGGCCAGCTCCCGGTGTTCCGGTACAAAAAGGTCGTGCTGGAGGCCGGGCACGTGGTCCAAGCGCAGCAGGCCGCTCTTGCTCAGGCGCCTCAAGCGCCACCCTGTCACGCCCATTCGGATGCGCCGGTACTCCAGGTCACCGCAGAGCAGGAAGGTGTCGGTCCCGTTGGCCACCAGTTCGCTCAGCCAACGCGATGGGCGCCTTGCCGGTGCCTCCATGAGCATGCGCGCGCGCCATGCCAAGTTGGGGAACCTCTCACGCAGGCGCGACAGGCGGCCTCCCTCGCGGAAGACTTGGGAGACTTCGTCTTTGGGGACGATGATCCGCCGGCGAGGGTCAAGCGGGGCCCCGCGCCCCCTCTCGGCAGGGATAAACGAGATCGCCGGGTTTATGCCAATGACGCCTCTGGCTCCCAAAGCGAGCGCACTTTCGAGCACCTGGTAGGCCGAAGAGCAAAGCCCCACGAGCACAACGCCCGCACCGCCGGCAGGCGAGACCTGGGCCACGATGTCGTCGACGTCGTCAAAGGCCTCAGGTTTGTGGCAGCCCCAGCGGTTTTGGCCTGGACGGTACGGGCTGTCGCCCAGGCCGCTCAGGTCCACCCGAACGCTGGCGACGCCATGGGCCGCCCATTCGCGCGCCAGGTCCACCCACAGCCGGGTGGGCCCTACGTGGTGCTGGTTGGCCACGTTCAAAAAGATCGCAGTGGGACTGCCGCTGTGCCCTGTACTGGTCGGCCCCGTACTGGTCGGCCCCGTACTGGTCGGCCCTGTACTGGGGTAGGTAGCGATACCGAACAGCCCGGTCGGCCCGATGACCACCGGCCGCTCAAGCACTGCTGTGCCCTCTTTGGTTGTGGCCACCTCGGCGGTACCGCCGACTTCAGGGGCCCTGACCTGATGAGATCGCTCACCGGAGCCGGCCAACAGCCACTCCACGATGTCGGCGACCGCTTCGTGGGGCAGGCGCTGGAAGGGCGGGTACTTGTCCATGAAATCGGGTTGGCCGACGGCTTCTCCGGTTTGGTAGAGCTCGGACGCGATGGACAGCGACGTGGTCTGCGGTGCCGGCTTGCGATCTGGGCGGGTGAGGACCAGCACCCTGCGTGCCAGCGGGTGTGCCAAGCGGCCGGCGCCGAGAGCTTCCAGGTCGGTGGCGGTGCCGGCGTCGAGGCGCCAGCCCATGAGGTCGACGCTGCCGTCAGGGCGCCGGGGCTGGGTATGGAACTTCAGCTTGGCCAGCGCGGCTTGCTCGCGGACAAACTGGCGCCCGGAGCAATAATCCCAGAGAACTAGCTGGTCTATGCCGTTACCCAACGTTGCGCTCGGCCCACCAGCAACGGCCGGGCCGCCAGCAACGGCCGGCTCCGCGCAGGCTGTGGCTGCGAGGGCGGCACCAACGCGGGTGCCGACCATGGAGATGGCCCCCGCCCCAGCGTCAGACAGGACTTTGGCAGCGGCGCGAACCGTGGCTAACCAGGCCGCCACGGCGCTCGGGCCGCCGGCCGCCCCGGCGGAGTCGCCGGTGCCGTGGTAGTCGAAGCGCAGCGCGCAAAAGCCAGAGGCCACCAAGCGTTCGGCCAGGAGGCGGCCGGCGTAATGAGCGTCGATGTACTCCTGGCCGATCGGCTGGCAGATGACAACGCCGCCCCGGCAGGCGCCGTCAGCGGGGGCGTAGAACCAACCGAAAGCAGGCCCTGCGTCGCTAGCGAACCAAATGGGAAGCCCATGGGAAGGGTCAAGCGCGCCCTCGCCCCGGAAGCCCATCTCCGCTACGGCGATGCCGGGAGGCTCTGCGGACGCCAGGCGGATGGCCGTGGCGGCGCCACGCAGGGGCGGTTGGGCCCCGCGAAGTGCAGGGAGCGTTTGGTTGGGGCGCACGGCTGTGGTCTTCATTCGCTTGGGTAATAAAGAGAGCGGCACGTCACGCTAAATACGGGCCTCGTGCCCTCGTCAGTGAGGCGCGCCGGCGGTCGCCGGGGTGCGCGTGGCCGGCGCTTCGTAGGTGACCGTGAAACGGCCGGCGCTCGCTAACGAGGGCTCCGATACGGTCGAGCCGTCCTGGACCATCGTGAGGCGAGTGGCGCTCAGTACGGTTCCTGCACTGGTGGGCCCGGCACTGGTGGGCCCGGCACTGGTGGGCCCTGCACTGGAACTGGGGCCTTCAGTGGACCTGAAGCTCGCGTCACTGAAAACTACGGCCGGCTCGAAAGGGGCAAGCGAGGGGGGCGCTGGGCCCGCGCCCGCGGGGGCGTCGGCCTCCACGATCCACTGGGCCGAACGTGCGGCCCCGCCGTAACCGACGGTGACGTTGCCGGCCTGTTTTGTCGTCAGGTCCGCAAGGGACACGGACCACAGTCCCCGGTGCACTTGGCGCAACGAGACGGACACGGTGTCGCCGGGCTGCGCCTCCACGCCGCCGAAGGGGATCTGGCCTGCGGGGTAGCGCTCCCACCAGGCTTTTATGTAGCGCTTGCCGCCCCCGTTGGGTACCTCGTCGATGCCGGCTTGTAGCAATGTGCGGGCCCCGGTGCGCCCGCTCTCGGGCGGTGAGGTGCTTGGGTCGCTCGCGTAGCCGTCGATGCCTACCCACTCGCAAAAGGTGCTGCTCGTGGGGGCACCGGCTGACATAGCCGGCGCGGTGATGCCAAGGGCCGGCACGGTGAAACTGCCACTGACGGAGGTGAACCTGGCGCCGGACAGTACGTAGCCGGACCAGTTGCTGCTCACTGAGCGGGCGCTGGGGAGCTGTGACAGTGCCTGTGGTTTCGTCGAAACGTCGGGCGCGGCCGTTGTGACGGCACTGGGCCTAGGAGTGGCGGCCGAGGCGGGACCAGCGCACAAAACGGCGCCAATGACGCAGCTGGCGCCCACAGCGGCACGGGTAGAGGCAAAAGCGGAAAGCGCGCCTCGCGATGCAGGGACGGCCCTGCGCCTGGGCCGCCGGTCCGTGTCGCCTCCTCGCCCTGTGGGCATCCTCGTGTCAACTCCCCGGAGGCCGGTCGCGTCGAAGGGCCTCACCGAGTTGGAGCGTCGAGCGGCCTCGCCTGATACCGCCAATGGGGGTCTACAAAATGCAGGTCTCAGCGGCCGGACCGGGCCATTCGGGCCCGCGCCGTTTTGCGCCTCTGTTTGGACGCTCTGCGCCTCTGTTTGGAAAGGAGCCGCTGGGGGGCAGAGTACTGGCGTGAAGGACATGGCCAGGTTGAGTTGCGAGGTTGCCCGAGCGCCAGAGCGGCGCAAAGCGTCTGGCCTGGTGGTCTTACCTGGTGCCCGCTCGCCGGTACCGGTGGCGGGGCTCTTTCGCTCCACAAAGAGGCGTAAGGCACGGGCTGACCAAGCCCGCCAAGCGCGTTTGCGAGCTGTGGGACCACGGGCGAGGGTGGGAACGGCCGTCCTGGGACATGTCTCAGCCGTCGAGCCGTTGGTCTCCGCTTTCGCATCCCTGAGCGAGCGGCGCTGCAACTAGGGCCGGTCCCGCAGGCCCAGCCGCGATGACATTAGGCTTGGGCCCGGTTCGGCTATCGGTGTTTGAAGGAGTAGCCAAGTGGGGAAACTGGTCGCGCAATAATTCGGACTAAGTGGGGGACTGGGGTTGGAAGAAGCGACGTGCGGGTGGTGTGAGAAGGACCACCCCTTCGCCAAGGTGCTGGAAGAGCACGACGGGTGGTCGGCTGGCACGATGGATGCCTCGCCCGGGGATGCCTCGCCCGGTCCCGTGGTCGTCATCCCCAAGCGGCACGTCTCGTCCTTGGCCCAGCTACCGGTCGCCGAGATGGCCGAAGTCCTCGCCGCTCTCACCCGCCTGAGCCGGCAAGTGCGCAAGCCCGGCCTGTCGATCGAGGTGCGCCCAAGGCTTATGGGCCCCGCTGTGCATGGGCTACCCGAGGGGGAAGGCGCTCTCGCCAGTCCGGCTGTCGCCAGTCCGGCTGGCGCCGGCCATATCGTTTTCGAGCTCGTGGTCGTCGACGCCGGGATGGCCGGTGGCGATGACGTGATAGCTGCCTCTGCGTGAGCCCGCTGCGACGCTTTTAGTAGCGGTTTTTGCCTCTTAGGGCTGGGCAGCGGCTAAGCAGGGTCGCGCATGGCCAGCACGGTGGCAGTGGCCGTGGTTGTCCCGGGCTCGACCGTGGCGGCGAAGTCCCCGACGCCGCGCGCTCTGGCAACGCCTGCAAGTTGCCCGCTCAGCTCGAGGGACCACCGGCCGTCCGGGCCCTGAGCCACGGTGACGGCTCTCCAGGCCTCGGCGAGCGCTGGTGCCCGGAGGGCTTTGGCCGCCGCCCGCTTGAGGGCCAACGCGCAGGTGAGCCAGCCGTCCGCGTCCAAGCACCACTGGGCCAGCCCCAGCTCGTCGTCAGAAAAGACGTCGCCAAGGTGCTCGTCTTCGCGGAGACCGAAGTGGCGGATGTCGCGCACCTCGCTGACCCGGGCAACGTCCACAGCAACGGATACGACCCCGCACGTCTGTCCCGCTTTTTCCGCCGGTATTGCGTTCACGGGCTAAAGGAGCCATTGTGAAGGCGGGTGATACCGCTGAGCCAGCGCTCAGTCGAGCTGCATGCCCTCTTCTTGTACGAGGCGGCGCAGGTGCTCCAGGCAGCGGCCGCGCGTCGGGCCGATGCTGCCCACTGGCATATCGAGCAAGGCGGACAGGTCCTTGTAACCCACGGGGTCGTCGCTGACAAGCAGCGCCAGCAGTTGCTGGCAACGAGGCTTGAGCTTGGACCAAGCCGCCCGTACTACCGCCCCGTCTTCTTCGGCGATCGGGCGTGCGTCGGGTTCGGGAGTGTGTTTGTCGGCCAGGTTTGCCAGCATCTGGTCGGCTCCGGTGTTGTACTTGGAGCCGCGGCGCAAAAGGGCGAGGCTTTCGCGCCTGGCGGTGGTGGCGAGCCAGCCGCCTATCCGCTCGGGTTGCTCTATGCGGTCAAGGTTCTCCACCAAGCGCAACCAGGTCGTCTGCTGTAGCTCAGCCACGTCGGAGGCCACTAAACGGTAACGCCGGCCGGTGGCTGCGATCATGGCGCCAAAGCGGCTCACGAGCTCTTCCCAGGCGCGAGCGTCACCAGCCCTGGCCTTCTCGACCACTGCAACCAGGGGTAGCTCTCCCAGACGCTCGGCCTTGGCCCGGGCTGCACGCTCGGTCCGGTGGACGTCGGGAGCGGCGGCCCCCGCCTGGGCCGCCTTACCCCGCTCATCGGAGCGAAGGTCGATAATGTCCGATTTGATAAGCCGAGCTGTTTGACCAGTGGCTTCGGCGGGTATAAGCGGCACGAGGCGACATTATTTGAGCGGGAGGGTGGCGCGGTAGCCCGTTCCCATTTTTGCAGTGCATGGGTGTCGCGCTCAACACTCAGCGCGGTCGGTACCACCTCGGGCTGTCCCGTTTGACGCAGTTGCGCACGTTGGCGGGCGGCCCGCCGGGACGGCGGCAGAGAGCCTTTTGGTGCCCGGCGCTCCAATGGTGCTTTGGCGCAGCCCCCTAATTGTGCAGTAGCGCAGCTAAAAGGGGTACCCCGGCCGAAAGTACGGGACACTTGCCGCCGTGCGTGGGCGCCGCCCGCTCCTCGAAGGCACCGCCTAAGGGCTAGGAGGTGGCGTTACTGCTTGTAGCGAGCTCCAGGGGAGGCTGGCAATGACCGCCCACAGAGGATCTCCT
>DASSZK010000004.1:0-3747 GCA_035702845.1 Acidimicrobiales bacterium | reverse complement strand
AAGGACGTGGCCTCCCAAGATGGGAAGTTCGGCGTGCATGACCAGTTGGGCCTCGTCCGCCGGCAGCTCTCCCGGTCCCATCGCCGGCATGTCGGCATAACGGGTCAATGAGGTGATCTCGGTGCCAAAGACCTTCGCGTAGAGGTCCAGGGCTTCTTCGGTTTGGCCCTGGAAGTTGAGATAAGTGTTGACTCTTGCCACGGGACGCTCCTACGGTTACCGGGCGCGGGCTGCGCCCATCGACATTTCTACTCCGTACGACGAGCGACAGGCGCCCCGTTCATCGCGCTTTCGCTCGAGTAGACAGCAGGCACGCGCGTGCGGCCGCGGGCGAAGTGTGCCTTCGGCTCATTGTGTCGCTCATGACGCGTCCGCGAGGTGGGCGCCATTCGGGCACGGCGTCAAGTCGAGGGTACTAACCCCTGCCAGCTCCCTAAGCGCAGCCTTCAACGGTTCGGGATCCTCTGGCCCGACGATGCTCACCGTGCCGCCGGGGCCGCCGGCGCCGTTGACCTTGCAGCCGGCGGCGCCAAACCGTTCGGCCCGGGCGATTATCTCGTGAGCCAATGGGTTGACCAGCGACGGGTGCAGCTGCGCTTGCGAGCGGGTGCAGGAGGACATGGCGTCGCCGTACGCACCCAAGTCAGCCGCTGCCAGAGCCTGAGCGGCGCGCAATGCGGCTTCGCGCAGCGGTGCGAGCAAGTCCTCAGCCCTGTGGCGGTCTGCTTCGAGCCCAGCGATCACTGTGGAGTGCACGCTGCTCGAGTCGTGCATCGCGCCGAGGTAAACGGTAAAGCAACGGTTGTTCAGGAGCTCCACTGTCTTTGGCGGGAGGCTCAGGTGCTCAACTTGGAACTCGGGATAAGGGGAAACTTCTACCAGGTTGGCCCCACCAAATGCGGCGGCGACCTGGTCCTGCACACCGCTTTGACGACCGAGGTCATTGGTCTCGACCTCGTGTGCAAGACGGGCGACCTCCGCTGCCCACGTCGGTCCGGATATTGCCGGGTCGTCAGCCAAGCCGCGCATCGCCGTCAGCAACGAGACCGTGACGGCGGCCGAGGTGCCGAGGCTCGATCCCGCCGGCACGGGCGAAGACACGTGAATTTCCAGGCAGGAGCCTCTGGGTGCCCAACGCCGGATCACGGCTTCTAGCAGGGGGTGGCGCCCGGGCGCGCGGTCGGGGTCAAAACGGTAGTGGTCCCCGTAAGCGGCAACTCGCATAGTCACGTCGGCGCTCGCACCGTCCGTATGTCCAAGGACGCGCGCGAGGACCTCTGCGCCCGGCGCCAAGGCCAAGTGGCAAACCGCGCCGTGCCCGGAGAACCAGGTGTCGGTCCAGCCGCCGGCGTCGAACCCGCGTACAGGGGCGCGTGCCACGACTGCGTTGGGCATTAGCCGGCAGCCTGGGACATGCCTGCCGGCTCCGTTAAAAGCTCCCGCAGGGCATCCAGGGTCGCCGGCTTTAGGCCCGCCGGCCCCAGGAGGTACTGGAGCGGCCCTCCGTACTGTTCGTCCAGCTCGGCCAGTGCCCGCGCCATCAGATCGGGGTGCGCCCCGAAGAAGACGTCGATAGCGTCAGCCGGCACGCCAGCTGACAGCAGAGCCGGGCGGAAGGCGTCAGCATCGGGCGTAGGCACGTCCCCGCTCAGGGCGTAGTCCGCGATCACCGTGTCACGGTCAGTGCCGAGGGCGCTTAGGAGAAGGGCCGCCGCCAGGCCGGTGCGGTCCTTGCCGGCTGTGCAATGGAACAGCGCCGGCAGGTTCGTCGGCTCGCACAAGCGCGTGAACAAATCGCCGAGGACGCTGGCTCGGCGGTGCAAGTTGCTCAGGTAAAGGCCGACTACGGCTTCTTCGGCTTCACGCCGTCCGGACACCGTGAAGATGCCCATGAGCTCGTACGTCGCCATCTCCTCCGCGAGGGGCAAGTGGACTGAGGCGACGGGTGACGGGCCCTGTTGGCGTTCCCCGGTCGAGCGCAGGTCGAAAACTGCCTTGATCCCGAGCTCTCCAAAGGCCAAGAGGTCCGCTTCGGTAAAGCGGTGCAGCAGGCCCGAACGAAAAACGAGCCCCCACTTCGTTTGGCGCCCTTCACCTGCGGGGTACCCACCGAGATCCCTGAAGTTGGAGCACTCCTCGAAGCGTACCCACCGCTGCTTGGGGAGCGCCTCTCCAGGCGTGCCGGTGCTGGGGGAAGGTGCGGCTTGTTCGGGACCGGCAGCGCTCACGGAACGGGATGCTAGCCAGCCTGGCTCCGGCGCCTTGCACTGGAGCCGGCCGGCAATGGAGCGGCCCACGGGCTCGTGGCGCGCTGCTCGGCGTTGGTGAACGGGCTGTGCTTGCGGCGTAAGCGCTCGCCCAGGGCTGCCAGTTCGGTGCGCAGCTCAGGCGGGTCGAGGGCCTCGAACGGCAAGCCAAGGCCGACTAGGTAACCGGCCGCCCACGTCACCTCGTCGGCGCCCAGGCGAAGGACCGTTGTCGATCCGTGCGCTTCAAGCCTGCCCACGTGGGGCGGGACGCGCTTGCGCACCTCTTGCTCGGGAGCGTCGATGCGGACCACCGCCTCGAAGAGGTAGGGCGCGGCTGCTATGGCGTGGGAGACGAGCTCAGCTGGGTCGGCGAGCGGTCTCGGCGAGAAAGTATGGCCCGTCACCTTTACGTCCTTGACCCGGTCCACGCGAAAGGTGCGCCAGTCCGAACGGTCGAGGTCGAAGGCCACCAGGTACCAACGTCTGTCGGTGGCCACGAGGCGGTAGGGCTCGGCTCGGCGTGTGGTGACGGTACGGGAGCGGTCGCAGTACTCGAAGCAGACGACCAGCTTCTCGGCGCATCCCTCGGCCAGGCGCGCCAGGTTGTGGGCCGGGACCGCATCAGGCGCCGGCACCAAGGCGACGGACGTCTCTCGCAGGCGGCGCACGCTGTTGCGCAGGTGCTTGGGTAGCAGCCTGTCCACACGGGCCAGGGTGGCCAGGGCTGCCCTCTCCAGGCCGGGCCCGGCGAGAGTAGCGGACACGCCGAGCAGTACGGCGATGGCGACGGATTCGTCCTCGTCGAGGAGCAGTGGCGGCATCTCCTTGGCGCTGACGAGCCGGTAACCACCTGCCGTCCCTGTAACGCTCGCCACGTCGTAGCCGAGCGAACGGGCGCGCTCGATGTCGCGCCTCACCGTGCGTTGGTCAACCCCCAGCTCCGCGGCCAGTTCGTCGCCTCGCCACAGTGGCCGGCGCTGCAGTAGGAGGAGCAGCCGTAGGACTCGTTCAGCAGTACCTGACGCCACCTTCCAGATCTTGCCGTCTATTGCGGTCCAAACCTGTCCGCAAGGCCGGGGACTATCAATCCAGGCCTGTCGGAGGGTCTATCAGTAGCGGCTCTCCTGGCGCAGCGGCACCGGGCGCATGAGGAGGTAGGTAACAGTGAACCCGTGGATGGCATCCAAGCTCATGCAAGCGCGCTCGGCGGACATTGCGCGCCAGTCCGAGATGCGCGAGCGGTCCGGCCTTGCCGCTGCCCATCAGCAGCGGCGTGCATGGCGTGCGTGGGCTGCGGGCCTGGTAATTCGCCGTACAGCTAAGTCACAGCGGTTTAGTGTCTCCCCATGTCGCCAGGTGAGGTAGTGCAACCTTCAGGAGCCTTTGCCCTCTTTGCGGGGTGCCAAAGCCCGTGCCCTGCCTGTGTCACGTGCCACTCGGATGGGACCACACCGTTGCCAGGAGGATGGGACCACCTCGCGGTCTTGACCAACCGGCC
>DASSZK010000347.1:0-4122 GCA_035702845.1 Acidimicrobiales bacterium | reverse complement strand
CAAAGCGAACCTGCCGAGCAGCTGTTATTGGTACCAATGGCGACATCGAGCGTCATCCCCGCAGGGGCCGTGGCGAAGTAGCCCGCTATGTAACTCTCCGCCGCTGCCTCGACCGACGCGAGCCTGACGAA
This sequence comes from Acidimicrobiales bacterium, assembly GCA_035702845.1. Classification (GTDB taxonomy): domain Bacteria; phylum Actinomycetota; class Acidimicrobiia; order Acidimicrobiales; family Palsa-688; genus JAJZMF01. The sequence goes on along the minus strand of DASSZK010000347.1, from coordinate 3,991 downwards.
ATGGCCGCCGAAGCTGATGGTGCCAAGCACTCCGTGTGCCTGCGCCGGCCGGCCAAACTGCAGGATCACCAACCCCTGGGATGCAACGCGACCAGCCCGCACCCCCTGCCCGTACAAGACCTTCCAGTTGGTGGTCTTCTCGTAATAGGACCGGGTGGGGGCGGGAGCCAGGGCCGGCGGGGACAAGGCATGGTCGATGGGCGGCAGGAAAGGCACAACGGCTGCCAATGCCACCGCACCCCAGCGCCATAGGCCGCCGTTGGCATGTCGAGCACCGCCTCGCCCGGGATCCACCACCCGCCGATTTTCTCACGCGAACAGCGGACCGACGGGGACCTCACAAACCGGCCTGCGCCGCCGTCACTTCCCACAACCGCCGGCCAACGCCCTCCACTCGCGCCCCCTGCGGGACCGGGTGCAGCTTGCGGTCAAAAAAATACCCGCCGTTTGGGCCGTTTACTTGCGTTGAGCTCGCCAGCCACACCAAGGTTTGCGCTCCACGCTCTGGCGATCGCGCAAACGGCCGGACCAAAGCCATCCCCAAGGCGGCAAGGGTGCCGTTGTTCTTGTTGAACCCCGTGGCCACCAAGCCGGGGTGGAAGCAGAAAGCCTCCACGCCAGTGCCCTCCAAGCGGCGAGCTAGCTCCTGGGTGAAGACTAGGTTCGCCAGCTTTGTCTGCCCGTACCTGCTAAATCCCTTGGCCATCGACCGGCGGTCCCCCCACGACAGGGCGGCGTCCAGGTCATCGAAAGGGATATGCGAGCGCACCCCGGCCTCCGAACCGGTGGTGACCACCCGGGCAGGAGCCGACGCCTTCAGCTTGTCCAGTAGGAGGTTCGTAAGAAGCCAGGGGGCAACGTGGTTGAGCGCCCAGGTCATCTCCAGCCCATCCACGGTCATGCGGCGCCGGCTAAAAACCGCTCCTGCGTTGTTGACCAGGACGTGGACGGCTGGGTACCGCTGAGCCACCGTGGCTGCCAGGCTGCGGACACCGGCCTGCGAGCTCAGGTCGGCAACGAGCACCTCGGCAGCGCGTGGGTGGCCTTGCGCCTGCCCGGCACCGTCCACCGCTGCTGCCGCAGCCTCCCCTCGCGCCATGTTCCTCGCCACGAGGGCGACGCGCGCTCCCATGCCGGCGAGGGCTTTGGCCGCCTCCAGGCCGATGCCCCGGGTAGCCCCGGTGATCACGACCTGCTTACCCGTGACACCGGCCCACGCTTGACTGGCCCACGCCTGTCCGGTCTGGCCGTCAGTAGAACCCATAGGGGTCAGCCTACGGGCGCACCCGGTCCTGCCATCCCACCAACGCGGCGCGTAAGCGCCTGTCTACGCGGGTAGGGTTTCGAACGGCGATGGGGACTAGGCGGCAGGTGCAAGCTACAGGCAGGTCGTCGCGCGCCGGCGCGCTGGTTGGGGCACTGAGCGTTGCGCTGGCCCTGGTGCTCGCTGCTTGCGGCGGCTCGTCAAGCGGCCCAAAGGCCATTGGCCCGAGCCCCACCAGTACTACCGGTACGTCCGCACCGGTGAGCTCCACCTCTCCCGCTCCGAGAGGTACCCACCCTCCTGCGGGCAAAAAGACCAAGGCAAAGCGGTCAAAGAGACGGCACCGGCGGCCCAGGCCGACCGAGGCGGCATACCACGGCCCACCGTTGTGCCCGCTCAATGGCCTACCTGCCCCGGGAGGCCACGTGCCCCGTCATGCCGCTCTTGCAGTGAAGGTGGAGAACCTGCCCGAGGCTCGCCCGCAATGGGGCCTTGACAAGGCAGACATCGTCTTCGAGGAGCCGGTGGAGGGAGGCATTACCCGGTTCATCGCGGTGTTCGACTGTTACGGGTCGGCCCGTATCGAGCCGGTGCGCTCGGCACGGCTGGTCGACCCGGGCCTGCTCGAGCCCATGGGCCGCATACTCTTCGCCTATTCCGGTGCCATCCAGCCCGTGGTCGCCGAAGTCGACGCCCGCGGCTCTCTGCTCGAAGATGTCGGTGGTTACAAGGCCCCGAACGCCTTTTGGCGCGACCCTGACCGTTACGTCCCCCATAACCTCGTGACGTCCACGTCGGCGCTGTACTCAGCCGCCGCAGCGCTTCACTATGCCGAGAAGCCACCAAGGGCCATCTTTAGTTACGGTCCCCCCGGCCCGGGCGCCACCCCCGCCGCCGGGGTCGATATCCACTACCCCATTGACACGGTGACCTGGCAATGGGACCGCCGCGCCGGAGTGTACTTCCGGTCCTATTCCGACACCGGCCCGGCGACACTCGGCAACGGCCCGCAGATAAGCGCATCGAACGTCGTGGTGATGCTGATGCACGAGTACATAACGCGGTACGCCGAAGACCCGCTCGGTGCACACGAGAACGGGCTCATCCTGCGCGGTTCGGATCCCGTTTGGGTGCTGCGGGACGGCGCGGTGCTGTACGGGCACTGGGAGCGGCCCAAGCTGGATCAGCCCTACGTCTACGTGCAGGCCAAGACGCACCGGACTATCCACCTCACACCGGGGAACACCTGGGTGGAGCTTGTGCCCGAGGGGACCGATGTGGCGGTAAGGCCCTAGAGCACCTGCTCAGGAACTCCTTAAGAGCGCTTGCGACCCACAGGTTTTGCTCCACCCTGCTGGATGGTGTGCGTCAGCTCGTGGGCCAGTAGGGCCTGACCCTCGCTCGTCCCGGCGTCGGGAGCACTTTCCCGGAAGAAAATGTCGCTGCCGATGGTGAACGCCTTCGCCTGGACCCGGTCGTTCAGCGCCGCCGACTCCGGGCCGGTATGGACCCGGACGCCGGAAAAGTCTGCACCGAACGCACCTTCCATGCTCTTGCGAGCTTTGTCGGGCAGAGGCGCGCCCTTACCCCGGGCGGAAGAGATCGCCCTTTCTGTTTCTTCGCCTACCGTGCCACCGTCCGCACCGACCTCGGCCAGCCTTTGCACGCTGCTCACCTGGCGGGCCAAACCCGCGGGCGCATCGTCAAGTTCCTGCCCGCACTTGTCGTGGCCTGGATGAGGAGCATGCGCGGCGCTCGAGCCACCTAGAGCCGACACGACCTGGCGAGCCACGGCATCGGCTTCCTTTTCGTAGCGATCGTCGGCTGCGCCCACATCCAGCTTGGCCTGACCCACTGAGAGCAGCTCGCACGCAGCGCGGTTGCCGATCTGTCTTTGCAGAGCAAGCATTGGGCTGGCTGGACCACCGGCCGAGCGCATATCGGTCCCCGCCTGGCGGGCGAGCGGGACGGGCTTACCTGCCTTGCGGGCCACCTGCCTGTCCTTGCTCAGCTCTGCCACCTGCACCACTCCTCCGGCTCTGTCGACAGACCGACGCCGGTGCCAACAGTACACCAGGGACTACACACGGCGGGCGGCCCGCAAGCTCGGCGAAAGGGGCAGTCCGGCCGACAGGGACAGTCCGGCCGACAGGCACAGTCCGATGGCGCGTCTTCGTCGACTTCTTGTCGCAATTGTACGAAGCCTCCGGTGCCGGCGCCGTAGCAGGGCCTGGTGCCTCGAAACAATTTGTAAAGCTATTGGCAATGCGCCATTAACCCGCACGTCATATACGCCATGCATGCTGCAACGAGAAAAGTGTCACACCTGCACACTGTGACGGCTTCAGCCTTGACGTCAATTGTCGAAAGGCGTTATGGTGCCTGTGAGCTCAGCTGCTCGCACCGAAACTGCAACTTTGGCGAGGTACTTGGGCTTCAAATAATCCAACACCCTGAACTAAGTCAGGCAACGACACAATAGGTACGCAGTCGAGGGCCGGGCCGCCACCCGGTACTCGTAGACATCTGCACTAATAGGTCGTCCGCTAATTGGTATGCCCGTTAGGGTACCGACCGCGCCTCCCCGACGAACTTTCAGGCCCCTCACCAATCGAAAGGTATATATGCGACATTTTTCAGTACGGCGCGCCCTGGCACCGTTGGTTGCCGCCGTTGCACTCGTACCGGGGGTGCTCGTGACAGGCGCGCCCGCGGCTTCTGCGGCCA